>CAYQPG010000001.1:0-60315 GCA_964419525.1 uncultured Candidatus Saccharibacteria bacterium
CGCCCGTCAGTTTCACGAAAAGCTTCAGGTACCGTTCGTAGTTCTCGCGCGTCTTTCTGGAGCGGTTTTTTTCTATCTCCAGATAGTCAAGATATTCTTTGAGGTATTTTTCGATGTCCGTCATTTGAGTAATTTTAACACTAATCCGATATCGGCGCCGGTCCGTGCGCCGGGGGTTTACATTTGCCGGATTTTACGATAAGATATTAAAAATGCTTACTAAAAGACAAAAACAGAACACCATGAAAGAATCCGGCAGACACGAGAAAGATACCGGTTCCAGCGAGGTTCAGGTCTCACTTTTATCAAAAAGAATCAAGCTTTTAGCCGATCACCTGAAGAAAAATCCCAAGGATTTCACGTCCCGGAGAGGGCTTCTTATGATGGTGGGTAAGAGAAGGAGGCTTTTGCAGTATCTCAAAGAAAACGACGAAAAGTCCTATTCCAAGATAACTAAAAAATTGGAAATAGAATCCTAATATAGGTAATGGCCAGTTACAACTCAAACCAAAGGGTGGGAATGTTCATAGACGTCCAGAACATATACCACTCGGCTAAAAATTTATATCAAGCAAGGGTCAATTTTAACGAACTTCTGAAGTATTTGGTGGGGCGAAGGCAACTCGTTAAAGCCTTTGCCTACGTCGTGAAGAGCGATACCGCCTTCGGCGAGGAATCGTTTTTTGAAGCCCTCCGGAAGACCGGATTGGAACTCAGATCGAAAGATCTTCAGGTCTATCCGGACGGAACCAAAAAGGGCGACTGGGACGTGGGCATCGCCGTGGACGCCGTGAGGAGCGCTCACGCCTTGGATGTGGTGATCCTCGTTACCGGCGACGGCGACTTTGTGCCTTTGGTCCAATATTTGAAACTGGGCTTCGGCAAGCAGGTCGAAGTGGCGGCTTTTTCTCACACGGCCTCGGCCCGACTCAAGGAAGCAACCGATGTTTTCGTCGACATAGAAAAAATACCGAGAGTCCTCCTTAAAATAAACCAGCGGATCACTCCGAGGGCAAACCAAAGGCCCAACCAAGGCCAAAGACCCAATCCGAGACCCAGAAGAGGAAGGAATATTCACATATAAAAACGAACAATATGGAACTCAACAAAAAAACGTACGCAACGAACGTCGACGGGAGAGATTTCTCGCTCGAGGTATCGCGCATAGCCGGCCAGGCCAACGCCGCGATCATTGGCAAATCGGGCGAAACGGCCGTCCTCGCGACCGTCGTCATGAGCAAGGAAAACAAGCCGGGCGATTTCTTTCCGCTCACGGTTGATTACGAGGAGAGGTTTTACGCGGCCGGCAAAATAATAGGCAGCCGCTTTATAAGAAGAGAGGGACGGCCTTCAGATGAAGCGATACTATCGTCCCGCTTAATAGACAGGGCGATAAGGCCTCTCTTCGATCAAAGATTGAGGCGCGAGGTCCAGGTGGTCATAACAGTCCTCGCTTACGACGAGAAGAACGATCCCGATGAGGTGGCACTCCTATCGGTTTCGACGGCCCTCGGAATTTCCGACGTCCCGTGGGACGGTCCGGTAGCCGGAATAAAAATATCCAAAGACGAGGATAAAAAAGGTTTCTTCGCGGGCACGGCCGAAAAAATTAACATGATAGAATTCGAAGGCAAGGAAAACGCAAAGGAAGAATTGGAAAATATTTTTTCCGAAGCCCAAAAGAACATCGGCCAACTGGTGGATTTTCAAAAGAAAATAATAAAGGAAATAGGGAAACCCAAGGCCGACGTGGCCCTTATGGCCGGCGATCCCAATCTTAAGAACAAGGTAGCCGAGTTCATAAAGAATGACGTAGAGGAATCATTGAAGGAAAAGCAGGTTGAGGAATTGAAATCAAGGCTTTTCGAACACCTTAAGGAATCAGGCGAGAACGAGGAAAGTCTGAAAGTGGCGGAAGTGATATTCGAGGATGAAGTCGACAGGTTCGTGCATGATCTGGCCAACGAACGCGGGGAACGGGTCGACGGCCGAAAGTTCGACGAGATAAGGGACCTTTACGCCGAGGTTGGACTTTTTAAACGCACTCACGGTTCGGCGCTGTTCATTAGAGGCGAGACGCAAGTTCTCGCCATAACGACTTTGGCCGCGCCGGGAGCCGAACAGATAGTCGAGACGATGGAAACGACCGGCAAAAAAAGATTCATGCTCCATTACAATTTCCCCGGCTTTTCCGTTGGAGAAACCTCGAGATCGAGAGGTCCCGGACGAAGGGAGATCGGGCACGGCAACTTGGCCCAAAAGGGAATAGCCGCCGTTCTGCCTTCCATGGACGAATTTCCTTACACTATAAGAGTGGTGGCCGAAACATTGTCTTCCAACGGTTCTTCTTCGATGGCCTCGACGTGCGCCACGTCACTTTCCTTGATGGACGCCGGCGTACCGATCAAAAAACAAGTAGCCGGAATATCGATAGGCCTCATGACGGGCTCGGGCGACGCCTACAAGCTCCTGACCGACATCCAAGGACCGGAGGATCACTACGGCGACATGGACTTTAAAGTATCCGGGACGAGGGACGGAATAAACGCCATACAAATGGACGTGAAGATCGGCGGCATCACTTTTCAAATATTCAAGGAGGCCATAAGGGCCGCCGAAAAGGCCAGGATGCAAATCCTGGATTTCATGGACAAGGCCATAAGCGCCCCGAGAAAAGAACTTTCCCCTTACGCCCCGAAGATAGTCATCATCCAGATACCCAAAGAAAAAATAGGCGAGCTTATCGGCCCGGGCGGCAAGGTCATAAACGGGATCTTGGCGGCCACCGGCAATAAAGTGACCATAGACATAGAAGAAGACGGCCACGTCTACATAGCCGGCTACGAGGATGAGTTCGTTAATCAAGCGGTCCAGATGGCAAAACAAGTCGTCAAGGAATACCAGATCGGCGAGATCGTCGAAGGCCCGGTGGTCAGAATCCTCGAATTCGGAGCCATCGTGGATCTCGGCGGCGGACAGGACGGCATGATACACGTATCGGAGCTCAAGAACGGCTACGTCAAGAAAGTGGAGGACGTCGTGAAAATCGGCGATACGGTCAAAGCCAAGATAATAAAAATGGACGGCGGGAAGATAGGATTGTCAATGAAAGCCCTGTCCGAGTCCTAAGAGAGCTTAACTTTTCCACAGAATATAATCCGCCAAAGTGCTATAATGGTAGCAATGGCAGATCAAAACTTTAATCAAGGTTCGTCTCCGTCTCCTGTCGGCGGAGGGGGACAAAAACCGCCGATAGACGTAAGAACGATGGCTTCCGACCTGAACTCTATCCAGGGCGGCGGATCGCCGCAATCCTACACGCCGAAAGGGCCGGAACCAAAACCGAGCCAGCCGGCGCCGCAACCGGGATCGCAGCCGAGTCAGAGCTTCGACTTCCAGATACCGCAAGTTCCGACCGACCTCTCCGCGCCGGCCGCCTCACCTGAGATGCCGATCAAACAAAAGAAAGGGGGTAAGGGAGCGTTGGTGGGCATCGTATCTTTCGTTGTAGTCATAGCGCTGGGCGCCTTGGGCTACTTCGTCGTATACCCGATGTTCTCGACTTCATCGCCGTCCAAAACCCAAACCGTGCAAATAAATACGACGACCGAAAATCAAGCGCCGACCAGCACGGGCGAGACTCAACCGGTCGCGGTTGTGACCACGACCACCGAATCGACGTCATCCTCCGAGACTACGACCACCCCGGTCGTTGCCACTTCCACGGAACCCGTAGTCCATCAATCGCTTTTTCAAAACACCGACGGTTCGATAACTCTCAATAACCCAATCAAGGCCTCGGCCTTGGATGGGCTGAACCTCGGGACATCTAAAGAACCGGCTTTCGTTGAAGTCGCGTTCGACGATCAAAATGGAAATCCGATAGGGTTTTCCGACCTGATGAAATCTCTCATATCCGCCGATCTCACGCAATCGGGACTTAGCCAAGCCTTCAATCCGGCTTATACGTCCGGCTTCGTCTACGTCGATTCGTCAGGCCAGAGATGGCTGGGTTTCGCCGCCAAACTTTCAGCGACCTCGACTTTGGTGGATGAAAAGGCTTCCTTCGCTCAGATATTCGAATCGAACACGAATCTGAAGAACTTCTTCGCGACCGATCCCGGCACCGAAGGCGCCTGGAAAAACGGCGATCCAACGACCTCCAACCGATATGTCCTCTTCAGCAAGAACGGCTATGGCCTGGATTACGGTTGGAAGAACGACACGCTTATCATCTCCTCGTCTTACGACGGCTATAAAGCGGCCATCCAAAATCTTAAGTAAGCAAAATAAAAGTCGCCCCTAACTTATCCCAGCGATTCATAAAAAATCCGCGAATATTTATTACGTCATATGAACAAAGAAGAATTGGAAAAATTGAAGAAAAAATTGTTGGCCGAAAAGGAACTCATCGAGGGCAATCTGAAGAAATTCGAATCAGAACTTGATTTCGGGGACGACGCCGATCACATGGAAGAAGAGACCGATGAGACCGAGGAAACGGCGAGTTTCTTAAGCGTCAAGGATAATCAAGATAAACGGCTGACTCAAATCGATAAGGCTCTGGAAAGGATAGACAACGGCTCGTATGGAATATGCGAGGCGTGCGGCGGTAAAATAGAGACCGAGATATTGAAAATAGATCCCGAATCTCTCTTGTGCAAGAAATGCAAGATCAAGGAGAGAGGTTGAGTCAGGTGCTTGAGGGGGTAACGCAATGCACAAAGTCCCAAAATTATATTCGGCAGAGCTGGAGGGAATAAATGCCGAACTCGTGGAAGTGGAGGCCGACTTGAACGTCGGCCTCCACTCTTTTAACATCGTGGGGCTGGCCGACAAGGCCGTCTCAGAGGCCAAAGAGAGAGTCAACTCCGCCCTCAAAAATTCCGGAATAAAACCGCCGACCAAAGAAAACAGGAAAATAACCGTCAATCTGGCTCCGGCCGACATCAAAAAAACCGGATCCCACTTCGACCTGCCGATAGCCCTGAGCTATCTTTTGGCCAGCGAGCAAATGAGAGACTTCAACGGCGCGGACAAGATATTCGCCGGCGAACTATCTCTCGACGGGACATTGAGACCGATGGATGGCGCCCTCAATATGGCGCTGTCAGCCAAAAAACGCGGCCTCAAGGAATTCTATTTGCCGCAAGACAACGCCAAGGAAGCCGCCATAGTGAAAGGTCTGCGGATAATGCCGGTATCGGACCTTTCAGATGCAATAATGCACCTGGAGGGCCGGAAAAAGATACGACCGGAACGCTTTGCCGACATTTCCGACCTGAAACGCGCGGAGCCGCGCGTAAGACTAAAAGACATAAAAGGTCAGGCGGCGGCCAAAAGGGCTTTAATGATCGCCGCGGCCGGCGGGCACAACCTAATATTTTCCGGACCGCCGGGAACAGGCAAAACAATGCTCGCCGAAGCGCTGATCTCCGTACTGCCGCCCCCTTCATACGAAGAAACGATAGAAATGACGGCGATCTGGAGCGCCGCCGGACTTCTCATAAAAGAGAAACATTTCGTCAACACAAGGCAGTTCAGGTCGCCTCACCACACGTCTTCGCTGATTTCCATAATAGGCGGCGGCCAAAACCCAAGGCCCGGCGAGATAAGCCTAGCCCACAGGGGAGTGCTTTTTATGGATGAGTTGCCCGAATTTCACAGGGACACCCTCGAAGCCTTAAGACAGCCTTTGGAAAGCGGCGAAATAACGGTATCGAGAGCAAAGAAAATACTGCGCTTTCCGGCCAGATTTCTCCTCGTGGCCGCCAGAAACCCCTGCCCTTGCGGCTATTTCGGCGATACCGAGAAAGAATGCGTTTGCACCGCGAATGAGGTGATGAAATATCGGAAAAAAATATCCGGACCGCTTCTCGACAGGATAGACATGCAATTGAACGTTCCCAGAATCAAAGCCGACGAGTTTTTTATGGAAGGGGACGAGGCTGAAGAGAACGAGATAAAAAACAGGATCACCGAGGCGAGGAACAAACAAAAAGAGAGATTCAAACGGTCGTCGCGGAACATCTACACCAACTCCGAAATGTCGTCGAGCGACGTCGAGAAACTTGTCGAGAAAGGCGCAGGCGCCGACGAATTTCTGAAAGATATCCTGAATAAGAATTTCGTATCGGCCAGGGGTTATTACAAGACGCTTAAGATCGCTCAGACGATAGCCGACCTGGAAAATTCTCCGATCGTGGAGAAAAAACATCTGGCAGAAGCGTTCCAGTATCGAATACGGGAAGAGTAGAGATAAAGTATTTAGTACGTAGTATTTTGTATTCAGTAACAACGATACTAAATACTGTATACTAATCCCTTGCTACTATTGTATGGCGAACGGATTTTTCGCTCCGTAAACCTCGAAATGCAAATGACAACCGGTAGGTCCGTCGGTATTGCCGGTATTGCCCATAAGCCCTATCTCTTGGCCTTTTTTCACGTAGTCGCCGACTTTGACGAGCGCTTTGTCCAGATGGGCATACCTGGTTTTCGTGCCGTTCGGATGCTCTATGAACACGAATACGCCGTAGCCGTTGTTCCATCCGGAAGAACCGTCGCCCAAGCTGGGATCGGCGATTATCAATCCCTCGGCGGCGGCGTAGACCGGCGTACCGCACTGATTGGCTATATCCACGGCGTTGTAATTGTGGAGCTGACCCCAATTCCAGCCGACCGCCGGAAGACTGAAATAATTTTTAAGATCTGGTAGGTTGGACGAAGTTTGGTTCAACGACGCGATATTGGAAATCTTGGCGTAGGGCACGATGAGGCTTCCTCCGGAACCGGAAAGTATGTTCTGGTAATCCGGGTTGTATTTAGTGAGGAGATCTTCGGTGGTATTGAATTTGTCGGCTATTTCAGACAACGTATCTCCTTTTGAAACTTGATATAAAACGCCCGGGACGGGCAGTATGATAAGCTCCTGGTTGGGTCTGATCGACTTGATGTTCCTGTTAGCCAGCTGTATCGTCGTAACTGGTATGTCGAATTGCTTGGCTATGCTGGAAAGCGTGTCGCCGGCCTTAACTTTGTATTGTATGAGTCCGTTGCCCAACGGGATTATGCCGACCAGCGGGTTCTGATCGCCCAAGATGCCCGACTGCGACACGAATATATTGTCCAATCCGACGTTGGAAGAAGAGATCGCTTCGCCGTTCCCGGCCACGACATAGGACGACGGCTCGTCGGGAACGGGGCCGCCAAAGTTGAAATTTCTTTTGAAATCAGCCGCTTTAAACGTGGCGCCCAGAGCTGAAAAAACGATGCTCGAAGACACCAATAAAAACGCCGCCCAGAAAATAACGGACCTCAACATAGACCCCCCATAGGTCTTCATGTACTTGAGTAAAATACTAATGGTAGAATTATATCACGACAATTTTTAATTTTCAATCCTTAATTTTTAAATAAATGCCTAGGCGCCTGGGACAGCACTTCCTTAAAAACAAAAAAATATTGGAGAAGATCGCCGATTCACTCAATCCCAAAAGCGGCGACATCGTCGTCGAAATAGGTCCCGGACACGGGGAGCTGACCGAAGAGTTACTGAAATATCCGGTGACCGTACTAGCAGTTGAGAGAGATGAAGCGCTTGTCAATTTTCTCAATAAAAATTTCAAAACCCAAATCTCAAACTTCAAATCAAATCCAAAATCAAGACTGCCAAAACTTAACATCCTGAACGGCGATGCGTTAAAAATTCTTCCGTCATTGATTGGTCGTTTGGAATTTGACATTGGTCATTCCGGCTACAAAGTAGTCGGGAATATTCCCTACTACATCACCGGATATCTCCTCCGGATTTTAAGCGGTCTGGAACACAAGCCGGAGGCCATAACGCTCCTCATCCAGAAAGAAGTCGCTGAGCGGATCGTCGCAAAACCGCCGAAGATGAATTTGCTCGCCGCCGTAACGCAATCATGGTCGGAACCGAAAATAATACTCTCCGTCGGCAGGAAAGAATTTTCTCCGCCGCCCAAAGTCGATTCCGCTGTCATAACCATGGTGCCGGGAGGCTCCCCGAGCACCCTCGGCGCTCGGGAGGCTCAGTATTACGAATTCCTCCGCGTTCTCTTTCGGCAACCGCGGAAAACGATAGTGAATAACCTAATGACGAATGACAAGTTACAAATGACAAAAAATGATCTTATCAAAGAGTTGACCAAAATGAATATTAATCCGCTTGATAGGCCGCAAGATCTGTCCGCCGACGATATCGCCGGAATATTCAAGATCATCCTGTGATATAATGGAAGTGATGAAAAATAAGGTGCTGTTGATCTTTCTTCTCGCGATTATTTTCGCTTCTCTTGGTGCCAACGTGACGCAAGCGATAGGCTTTTCGTCTTTCGGCGGCAAAATAACCGCCATCCTGCCTTATACCGGATGCGGCATGCCGGTCATATCCGTGCAATCCGGCCTCGTGCCGCTCATACTCGGGATCCTTCCATCGACTTCGATATATGCTAACAAGATAACTCTTCCCGGTGCGTACGCTCTGGGCCTCTACATACCCATACCCACTCCTTGCTTCACGCCTCCGTCGCCCATACCGACCGGATACGCCTTCCCGGTGATGAGCATAGGCACCTCTTTATTGCCTTAGCGACGCCAAAAACCTTATAAACAACGGAGATGTATTGTATAATTAGAATCAGGAATTATTCTACCTGCGCTCGGTTCGATTTTTAAGATGAAATCAAGTTCCATGAAATTAATAGGAATCTTAAAAAGGAAGAGGAAGGCGGTCAGCATCCTCATTCTTACCGCATCGCTCGCCTTGAGCGCTTATTTGATATTCGCTCCGGCCAAGAAGAACGTGCATCAAAACGCCCTGGCTCAAATAGCCACTTCCAGTGAGAGCCAAGGAACGGATCCCAGTCTGACCTTCCAGCCAAGCCAGCAAGAAAACTTGACGCTGAACTTCGCCAACCAGACGTTCAATAACGCCGTTAACAACGACTTGTACCAGAAAAACGGGAGCGCGAGCATAATACCGCCCAACCAATCGGACATACAGAACACGATATCCCAGATCATAGACCAGGAATACGCCACGCCGGTCCTTAAAAGCTCCGACGTGACGGTCGGCACCGACGATTCCAAGAACGCGCAGAGGATCTACGTATTATACGTGAACCAGGTGATGTCCAGTCTCCCGACATTAACATCCGACACCTCCTCAGCCCAAACACAAGAATCGCTTGAGTCGCTGTTCCTGAGCTCGGCCAAGAATCTCGATACGGCCGCTCAGCTTCTGGAGGCCATAAAAGTTCCGCCCTCTTGGGTCCAAATACATAAAAATTTGCTGTCTCTCCTGATACACCAAAGGAACATCTTCGAATCCCTTTCCAAGGCCGGGAGTGATCCGTTGCGTTTCATGATAGCTCTCTATCAGACCTCACCGACCGAATTTGACAGCGCTTTTCAAGAGATAAAGAACGAGATAAATCAAAAAATAACCAATGAAGGCCTTATATAAAATAGCGACAATTTCAGCGGCGGTTTCGATGCTTGCTTCGTCAATCCTCTTTCCCGGCGGAGCCTTGATTAATACCGCTTCCGCCGACAACGGCCCTTGCGACGGCTGGGTGCTCCAATGGTCGGATGGTTCAGCTGTAAACTCGTCGGATTTCATGCTCCCTCCGGTAAAACTGTCGGTCTCACCCGGCGATCCTGCTTACAGCACATCGACGCCGCCTGGAACAGCTACAACCAATCCGGATTACAATGCTTCGACCATGGGCTTCGTGCTCGCCTCGTCTTCGCCGCAATACGGCAAAAATAATTCGCTCCAGTGGACTTGCTCTAACTACAGCAGCCCGAGCTCCGGCCTCACTTCAAGCCAGCAGCCGCAGGGAACGGAGGCTTGCATAGCCGCCGCTCAAATCGCCGCCAAGTACGGCGCTTACACCGCCCTGAACGCCAATTTCAGCACGCTCACGGAAAACATCAAGAACGCGGTTGTGCAGAAGGTCATCGACAATCTCAAAAACCAGTTCAGCAACGTCCACATAAACATTAGTAATCTCCTGGGAACGTCGACTTTGGGTTCCGACCTCGCGGGTCTCATAGGCAACAACCCGACATTTACCGACGTGCAAAACCTGTTCACGAGCTCCGGACTTCAGGATGCCTTCACAAAAACATTCGGCGATCCGATGAAGAAGCAGGTACAGGGCCAAGTGGACGCCATAACGAAGGAGGCCTCGCAGCAGCTCGCCGAAATAGGAATTAATGTCCTCGGGAGTGCCGCTACCCAGATCAAGGACATCACGAACCTCGGAGGCAGCTTTGCCGGCATCCAATCCGTCCCCGTGAACGACGCCGGCACCCAAGCCCAACTGAAGGAAGTTCAAAAGATCCAGGAAAAGGCGATCCAGGAACAAAAGACGCAGGAAGTGATTGCTCAGACGAGATCGCAATGCGACCTCCTCCTGAAGAGCACGGTGGAAACCATAAAAAGATCGCTCCTTTACGAGTTCACTTCGGAAACAGTGAACTGGATACAAGGCGGCGGGATCCAATTTTCTAACGGCAAAATCATCGTTAAGGCGCCTCAATACTTCTCACAGCCTTTGAAATCCTTGGCGGACGCCGGACTCACGGCCGTCGATCGGCTGATTTCCCAGGTCGCCCCGCAGCTTTGCCAGCCGTTCCGACTGGCCGTAACTTTCGACATCCCGACCGTCAGCAAGGAATCCAACCCCTACTACCAACAAGTAAGCTGCACCTTGAACCAAGTTGTCGGCAACATACAGAATTTTTACGAGAACTTCAGGAGCGGCAGCTGGCTGGGATACCAGGAGATGTGGATGCCGCAGAACAACTACTACGGCGCTTCACTCCAGGTTCAAGGCATGGCGCAAGCGGCTTCCGTCGGCGCCCAGTCCGCGCTCCAGAACGAGATGAACCAGGGTAACGGCTATAAGAATAAATATCAGTGCAATCAGTGGGAGGAATATACCCAGGTCCCGACCAATCTGGCGGCTCTTTACTCCATATCCGGCGTACCATTGGGCAAGGACATCCAGATTGTGAATGGGGTTTATTATCAGGGCCAGCCGGTAGACTCCGCGAACGGCATACCTTCCGACGCCCAAACGACGGTCACTAACTCCGCCTACATATCAGGCAGCCGCCTTTTTACGGACACAAACAACACGATGTTTTACGAATGTAGCGGCGAACCGGAGATCGTTCAGCCTTCCAACATAGCCGCCGGCCTGGCCCAGCAGTCGACGCAGGTCGACGTTCAGTCGCTCATCAACGCCCAGGACCTGACCGACATCGGCGACATCATCCAGAGGGCCATTATTAATAAGCTGACCAAAGTGGGCATCGGCGGGCTGCAGGGAGTTCTCCAGAAACTACCGGGACTTCAAAACAGGTTGCAGATATTAAATCCTTGACAATGATGTCTTTCTTCAAAAATAAAAAACGCAAAAAATTACTGCCGATTGTTATTTTGGCCGTGATATTTTTGCAGTTTACGGCGCCTGGCATAGCCACAGCTCAAACGACGAACAGTCAGCCAAGCTGGATTTCTCAGTTATTCGTCGAACTTGGGACGGCCGCAGCTGTTTTCGGATCTTCCCCAACCACGGCTACTAAGATCGCTCTCAATGCCGTAAGTTCGTCAGCCGGCAGCGCAGCTCTCGATATAGTTTCCTTGGTCAACCAACTCTTCGGTTTCGTGGGGGGCATTGTCATCTATCTCGGATCCGTTCTCATCAGCACGGCCTTTTCTCTCAATAACTATCTCATGGGGCTGCCGATAGTCCAAAGCGGATGGCAAATAACGAGGGATATCACTAACCTCGGTTTCGTGCTGGCCGTGATAATCATCGCTTTCGCGACCATTCTGAGGATAAATCAGTACGGCGTCCAAAAGATGCTGCCCCGCCTCATCGCGGCGGCGATCCTGGTCAATTTCAGCTTGACGATAGGCGGAGCCATACTGGATTTCACGAACGTTATAACCAAGTTCTTCATAGACAGATCCATAGGGAACGGATCATTTGCTCAATCCGTCGATATCGGGACCAATCTGACGGCCGCTTTCAATCCCCAGAAGCTTCTCGAGGTCAACGCTCAGAACGCGCAGAGCATACCGGCGGGCATGACGACCGCCTTAGTTTCCGCGGCCAGCACTTTCTTCGTGGCCGCCTTCACTCTTCTCATGGGACTCGTCCTTCTTGCGATAGCCCTCATGCTTCTCACGAGATTTGTCTGGTTAGCGTTTCTTTTGGCCGTGGCGCCCATGCCGTGGCTTTTCGGCGTCATACCCATAGCCGGATTGTCCAGTATGTCTAAAAAGTGGTGGGACAAGTTCATGCACTGGGCGTTCGTCGCCCCCATTTTATCGTTCTTCCTTTATCTGACTCTCGCCACGGCGGCGAAGGTCGGGAGCATAGCCCAGAGCATCATCAGCCAGAACGCGAGCGCCACCAACAATCCGACGTTGATATCCGGCTTCATACTTCAGACCGTCAACATGCTGATATTGGTCGGCTTCCTGGTCGGGGGATTGATAGCCGCGAACGGCATGGGCATCATCGGCGCCGGCGCCGTCTATGGATTAGCGAAAAGTGCCGGGAACAAAGCCAAGGGATTCGCCAAAAACAAAACGCTGGGCGTGGGCAAGAGACTGGCGACGGCCGGATCTAAGGGCGATAAAGAGGGTAAATCCGTATTTGAGAGATTATCAGAAGGCCGTTTAGGGAAAGCTCCTTTGTTGGGCGGCGCCTTAAGAGGCCTGGCCGGGGCATCACTTAGCGCCAAAGAAAAATCGCAGGGCGACATAGACAATTCTTACAAGAACAACAAGAAATTCAGCAAGGATACGCTGGCCAACAAGTACAACGGCCAAAAGTTAATAAACGAGAGGGACCTCGGTGGACTTTTGGCCCTGGCCGAGAAAGGCGGATGGAGCAAATTGGATGATGCAACGAAGAGCAGGGCCGTCTCCGCCATAAAGAGGACCGGCTCGGCCGCCAAATTTGCCGCTTACGATCCGTCAATAGCCATAGCCGCCGGCATGCCGGCTGAAAAAGCGGTCAAGTTGGTCGAGGACGTATCTAAATTGGATAAAGACACGGTTAAGCAAGCGGCCCAGCACATGAGGGTCCAGCAGGACAGGGACATAGGCAACAAGGGAACGATGGAACAGAGGCAGGCCCACGCCGAAGGATTGAAATTGGCCTTCGTCACCAAGAACAGAAGCGAATCGCAGGTCAATTCTGTTTTCGGCGACATAGAACAGGAAATGAACACTTTAGACAAAAACATTAAGGACTACAAAGACGCCAAAGACCTCGGCAAGACAGATGAAATGGAAAGATTGAAGACCGAAAGGAAGAATATAGAACAGCGCATAAGCTTCGCCGAAGACGAACTTGTAAACGGCGGCGACATAGAACAGGAAGACGAAGTAAGAGCCTTGGATCAGGAGATAGTCAAGGCCCAGGGAGAGGAAAGAATTAAAAAGATAGCGGAGAGAACAAATAAGATTAGCAGCATAAAAGACAAGAGAAGAGACGTGCTGCAAAGAAGAAAATCACTCATGAAGCAGGCGGCTTGGCAGGGAGTGCCGGAATACAAAAATAAACACGTGAATACCGATAGTGCCGCGAATGAAGAAACAATATAAGCCTAAATGACATTCGAAGAAGTACCACAACAAATAAAAAACAGCTTGTTTTCCGAACGAGTGGATGAAATACTCGAAGAAATAAGGAACGAGGCGGTCATAACCAGCCCCACTCTTATTGCCGGCGCCTTTTATGACCTCATAACCAAAGAAACTCCCGCCCACTACTTCGTGCAAGACCTCGCTGAAAGGGGTGCGGGAGAGAAAATGGCCAAATCGATAGCCAAGGCCATAAAGGAAAGGATATTGGAATCGGAAAGATATTCTCTTTTCAGATGGGGAGTGGACATAAGCGAGATAAAAGTCGAGGATGCTCCAAATTTGGAGACCTTGGGATTAAGGGAAGATCTGCGGCCCGAGGAGACGAAGAAAACTCTCCATCCGGAATCCATCGAGAAAAAGGAGCAGGAGATCGAAGAAATACCAATAATAAGGAGTACCTTCCAGCCGCCGGCGGAAAAGAAAGAAACCGGGTCCATGCCTTTCGTTCTTCAGGAGAGACCCAAGGAAGAGAGCGCCCTCTCCGGGCAGGCGACCGGCATAATACCGTCTCTTTCCTTCGGATTCTTCAAATCAAAAAAGGTCAAACCGATCATCTCTCCCCAGCCCATAAAAGCCCGCATCGAAACTCCCGAAGCTGAAACGCCTAAAGGCAAAAAGGTAGTCCATTACATGGAGAGCAGATCCACCGCATCGCCCTTCGAAGCTGGCGGAGAGTTTTTGAGAACCGAAGAGATCGCGACACCCGCGCCTAAAGAAGAGGTGCCGAAAAAGCCCGCGGATAATCCATTCCTGAACGCCATACTCAAAAAACCGCCGGAGAAGAGCAGTGGTAAAAAGACGGAAGCAAAAATCGTTTCATCCGGACCGAAGATTGAGGGCAACACGATAGACCTAAGAAATAATTAGCCAAATGGAATTCCAAGTTCCGCAATTCATAGAACAAAAGGCAAAAATAGTGGGGCCCTTAACGCTGGTCCAGTTCTTTTACGTCGCCGGGGCGGGAGCCGTGAGTTTCATAGCTTACAACATTCTGAGCCCGTTCCTTTGGGTGATAATAACTCTCATCGTCCTCGGGATCGCCGGCACTTTAGCCTTCGTCAAAATCAACGGGCAGGAAATGATAAAGGTCTTGGGTTCGATCACGAAATTCTATTTTGCCCCGCGGATGTATACCTGGCAGAGGCAAACGGCCAAGACGACCTTGGAACTCTCCGATGAGGACATTGAAAGCCTCAGAAAGAATATGAGCATCGGCAGCAAGCTTAAGTCGCTGGCCCTCAAGGTCTCGGTGGGCCGAATACTCGGCAAAGACCAGCCCAAAGAGGGCGATAGGGAGGGACATTACGAAGTGGTGACTTATCTGACCGGGGAAAGGAAGGTCGCCAAAAGAGTAGATTATTGAAGCTTAAACGCTTAAAATACAATCATGGCGCAAAATCAAACACCGACGCAGACATTGGTCGAGGTAAAAAAGATAGACAACGGGGTCGTCTATCTTAAAAACGGCGGCTTGGTCCAGATAATAATGGTCGGCGGCACCAATTTCGACCTCAAGTCCGAGGACGAACAAAACGCCATAATCGCCACTTTCCAGAAATTTCTGAACTCGCTCGACTTCAGAACCCAGTTCTTCATACATTCCCGCAAGGTCAATATCCAAAAATATTTGGACAACATGCGGGAAAGGAAGAAAAACGAGGAAAATGAACTTTTGAAGATACAAATAGACGAGTACATAAACTTCATAAAATCGTTTGTCGAACAGAACGCCATCATAAGCAAAAATTTCTTCGTGGTCGTGCCTTACGATTCGACGCCCGACGCCTCATCGGCCGCGACGGGACTCATGGGTTTTTTCAAAAAAACGCCGACTGCGGCACAAAAAGCCGAGACCGGCGCCTTGGACCGGGAAAACCTCGAACAATTAAGGAACCGGGCCGAGGGGGTGATAAGTGGTCTCGAACAAATGGGATTGAAGGCCGTCCCAATGGAAGATGATGAGCTCACCGAATTGTTTTATAATCTATACAATCCTCAACTCGTCGAGAAAAAGGGATTGAACTTGGCACAATAGTTTCACATGAAGATCCAAATCCCACAAGCTTACAAACCGGGCGAAGAAGATTTGTTCAACATCATAGCTCCCTCCGGCGTGGAAGTTAATTCCAATTACCTCAAAATAGGCGATTATTACGCCAAAACGTTCTTCATATTCACTTATCCGCGCTACATAACCACCGGTTGGTTCTCTCCCATTATAAACATGCCGACCATGATGGACATCTCCATATTCGTCCATCCCATGGACACATCTTTGGCCCTAAGAAACCTAAGAAAGAAGGTTGCTCAAATAGAGGCCGAGATAACGGAAAAGGAAGAAAAGGGCGTTGTCCGCGACCCAGTCCTCGAAACGGCCTACCAGGACATAGAAAGCTTGCGCGACTCGCTCCAGCAGGCCAGAGAGAAGCTTTTCGAGGTCGGCGTTTACATAACCATCTACGCCTCCAGCTTGGAAGAACTGGCCAAGATCGAGAGCGATCTCACGAACACCCTGGAAAGCAGAATGGTTTATTTGAAGCCGGCGCTTTTCAGGCAAGACGAAGGGCTGAGTTCCGTCCTGCCGATAGCCGAGGACAAGCTGGCGGTAAGGACGCCTTTGAACAGCGGCCCGGCGTCGTCCATATTTCCGTTCACTTCCGCCGACCTGACGTCGGAGAACGGCATCCTGTACGGCATAAACATGCAGAACAACACCCTCATAATATTCGACAGGTTTTCTTTGGAAAACGCCAACATGGTGGTCTTCGCCAAATCCGGCTCCGGCAAATCGTACGCCACCAAACTCCAAATACTGCGATCACTCATGGTGGGAACGGACGTCATAGTTATAGACCCGGAGAACGAATACCAGAATCTGGCCGACTCGATAGGCGGCAGCTACTTCAAAATATCGCTGACGTCCGAAAACCACATCAATCCCTTCGACATACCCGTGATACCCGAGGGGGAGGAGCCGGCCGACGTCTTTAAATCGCACATATTGAACTTGACGGGACTCGTGAAACTGATGCTCGGCGAGGTCAAACCGGAAGAGGAAGCTCTTCTCGACAGAGCCATAACTGAAACGTACACGTCGAGGGACATAACGGCCGAAAATTTCGGCACACTTAAAGAATTGAATCCGCCGCTCCTGGAGGACCTTCAAACCATACTCCAAAACACCGAAGGGGGGGGCGGCATAGCCCAAAGACTGGACAGGTTCACTCACGGTTCGTACTCGGGCTTCACGAACGCCCCCACGAACGTCGACATAAAGAACAGGCTGATAGTCTTTTCCATAAGGGACTTGGAGGAAGAATTGAGACCCATCGCGATGTACATAGTTCTTAACTTCGTCTGGAACCTCATAAGATCGGAACTTAAATCGAGATTACTCGTGATAGACGAAGCTTGGTGGATGATGAAATACAAGGACAGCGCCTCATTCTTGTTCGGACTAGTGAAGCGAGCCAGGAAGTATTATTTGGGCGTCACGACCATAACCCAGGATGTGGACGATTTCCTGGGATCCGAGTACGGCCGGCCTATTGTCACCAACTCGGCAATGCAATTGCTTTTAAAGCAGTCGCCGTCAAGCATAGAACCACTGACCAAAGCTTTCAACCTGACGGACGGGGAGTCGGCGCTGCTCCTCGAGGCCGGCGTCGGCGAAGGACTGTTGTTTGCCGGACTGAAACACGCCGCCATAAAGGTCATAGCGTCATATACTGAGGATCAGATAGTCACGACCAACCCGGAGCAAATATTGGAAGCCAAGGGATTATAAAAACATGGAAGAGGACAACGAATTGGAACAATTAAACGAGGGGATCGACAAGGCCGGCGAAGATATAGCGTCCGATGCTCCCCGGATAAGCTGGGGCGAGATACTCTTAATAACTCCCTTGTTGATGTTCGTTGATTTCGTAGAGCTCATGGGGACCGTCATGGAGGCTATCCCGGTGGCTGGCCAAGTGGTTTTATTGCCGGTTTCGTTGATCTTGTCGGGCGTCAGTCTTTTGGTGACTTTTTTCGTACAATTTTATCTTTTCATAAAAAAGGTCAAAAACTTCGCGTTCTTGATAGGAAGTATCATCGACTCGGTGCCTGTAATAAGCGCCTTACCCATAAGGACCGTAAGCTGGCTCATAACGGTCTTTATGACCAACAACAAAAAGGTTTCAAAGCTCATGAACAACTCGGCTCTTGGTAAGGCGGCGAGCATAGCCACTAAAATATGAAAAAAACGATACCCATATTACTGGCACTCATATTCTTGTCCGCGGCGCTATTAGTAAAAGCTCAAACGGCGAGCGGAACAAATACTTATCAAGCCGTCATAACTTGGGACGCCAACGACTATTATCCCTCGGACTTTAAAGGTAAACCTATGCCGACCAACGGAACCAACGTTTCTCTTTCCGTGATATTAACCCAAAATCAGAGACTGGTGGACGTATCAAGCATGCCGATACTGTGGTATGTCGACGGCAACTTTCTGGGCGGTGGCGTAGGTTCTTACCAGACGAGCTTCCGCGTCACTAAGACCGCCGGCGACTACCACACTGTAATGGTGGAAATAAACACGCCCGACGGACAGACGATATCGACTTCGGAAAGCATACCGGTATCCAATTACCTGGCGATCATAGACGCTCCTTATCCGGCTGACCAAGTTCAGAAGAACTCAACGGTCAATCTGGAAATAATACCTTATTTTTTCAACGTTTCTTCCTTGAACAATCTCCTTTTCTCGTGGAACGTAAACAGCCTCCAGAAAACGAACCAATCGCTGGATAATACATTGTCGCTTCAAACCGGGTCGGTCTCGCCTCAGACGGTCAATGTGAGCGCATACATAGAGAATTCCTCCAATCAATACGAGTTCGCCAACGGCAAAATCAACCTGTATGTTCAATAAAACATGATAAAAAAACTTCTGAAAAAAATGGGCAATGCTTCAAGACAACACAATGGCAAGCTGGCGGTGTTGGTCGTTCTGATGGCGGCTTTGTATCTGCCCCAAATAACTCACGCCAGTTTGGATTTAAAACTTTACAATTCACCGCCATGCCTTCTGACGGACCAGTACGGCAACTGCCCCGACCAAACGACTTTGAGCGGGTACATTCAAACGCTTTACAGGTTTGGATTGGGGATTGGCGGAATATTGGCCGTCGGGATGATAATTTTCGGAGCCATAAACATATCAATCTCGGGCAGCGTCGACAAAGAGAAAGAAGGAAAAAGCTACATAACATCCGCTCTCCTGGGTTTATTGCTGCTTTTCGGAGCTTACGTGCTCCTAAGGGAGATAAATCCGAATCTGGTGCAATTATCTCCGCCCTCAGCGCCCCAAATTTCGTTTCCCACATCGACGATGACCAATGCCATGTGGACCGACAATAACCAGAAACTGGCCGAATTGGAGAATGCCGGCGTCGAAGTGTCGAGCAGCGGCAACTGCTTCGACATAAGCAATCCGACGTGTACCAGTCTGGCCGGCATGCCCGACCCGGCGATCCAGTTCATAATAAATTTGGAAAAAAACTCTGGGTGTCCGGCCAACTCTCCGCAGGGGATAGTGGTGACCGGCGGAACGGAGGTTGGCCACCAAACCCACGGTTACGGACTGCCGGTCTTCGACTTAAGGGATAGTTCCTGTTTGGTGAGCTACATACAAAACAACCTCAGCAACCTTAAAAGCTCAGTGGAAAGGATTTGTTCAATAGCCGCCAACAGTCAGATAACCTTCGGATGCGGCAATTACGTCGAACAAGAAGACCACATACATATAGCGCTCAAGACGCAGTAACAATGGGACAAAAATATAAAATATTAATATATTTGGGCGTCGTTATTCTGGTAGGACTCATATTGTACGTTATTTGGACCGCCTTCGTCCCTAAACCGACCGTACCGGTCACGCCGACGCCCGCGCCGTCCTCGGGATCATTGCCAGTAACCAACGGCACTTCTTCCGTAACCACCGGAACAGCGAGTCAAGCCGCGTCATCGACCATAACCGTGCCTATCCTATCTAAAATATCGAGCCATGACGTCTTTACTTACTGGGTGGATCCCCAAACCGGCGACGTAAGATACATGGATAATACCGGCGAAGTCTGGCTCGTGAACCAAGGAGGTAAGGAAACGCTCGACTCCGGCCAGACACTGACCGCCTTGAATTCCGCCGACGTATACCAGAACAAACAGGAGGTATTGGTTTCCTTCGGCGACCCGGCGGCGCCGCAGTGGGCCATCTACGATGTTCTGGACCAAACGTGGCATTCCCTGCCGCAGAACATAGTGAACGTGACGTGGGGCGCCGATCCCAACCAATTGATAGGCCTGGTCAAAAACGTGAACTCGTATTCGCTGTCCTACGTCGATCTGACCAAGACGCCGGCGACAGAGAAGACAATATTGAACAATTTCTACATGAATGGCGTTAACTTCAAATTCTTGGCGCCGTCGACGCTCATCATAACCGAAAAACCGTCGTCTTATTACAGCGCCAGCGCCTGGGAATTAAATTTGAAAAACTTGGCCATGAACATGGTATTCCAGCCGACAGCCGGACTTTACGCCAGAACATCGTCGGATGGCTCGCTTATATTTTCTTACAGCGGCAACAACATCACCATCCTCAATTCAAAGACGCTCGCGCCGTACAACCTTCCGTTCCAATCGTTGCCCGGCAAGTGCGATTCATCGGCCAACGCATCTTCTTCCAGTATCTACTGTTTCTCGCCCGAGAACGTAACGCCTTCCGTCGTCATGCCCGACGATTACCTGGAAAAAGCATTTTACTCGATAGATATACTGTATAACTACAGCTTCAACACCCAAAACACCAAGACGGTCATAATAAGCGGAACGCCCGGCATACCCATGATAGACGCCGAAAACGTAAGCTCTTACGGCGGGAGTGTTTATTTCGTGAACAGATATGACAACTCGCTTTACAAACTCACCCTTCCTTCGGTAAATAATTAAGACTCTATGAGAGATATCACTATGTGTCTGTCCTTGCCGGCTCCGACGCTTTCCGTCTTGAGGTCCGGATTGGAGGCTATTTCCATGTGCACCAATCTTCTTTCATAGGAGTTCATCGGCGGCAAAGAAACTTCCGATTTGGAGATCTTTGCTTTCTTAGCGCCGGCTTTGGCCAATTCCACTATCAATCTCTCCCTTTCACGGCGATAATAATTCACGTCCACCACAAAGGGCGGCTTTTCAGCCTGCTTCAGTGCTAAATTCATCAGATGCTCAACGGGTTGCAGAATGCTTGGTATTTGAGATCGAAAAAACTCGTCGTCGACGACGATTGATATTTTTCTTACGTTTTCATCGACGCTCACCTCCACCCTTTCGAAACCCATTAAATTGAAGAATTTTTTTGCGTATTCTGGAATATCCATCTCTTTTGGTTTCTAATTATCGCTCTTCTCAAGCTTTTTTTCAATAGCCGGCAATTTCTTGTTGATGTAAATTTGCTGCGCGAACGAGAAAGCCGTGAAGACCAACCAATAGAGACCGATGGCCGACGGTAAATTGCCCAATATCAGCACGGTTATCAACGGGCCGATGAATGTCATTGTTCTCTGCATCTGGCCGGCGGCGCCGGATATCTTTTGATTACCCATCATCGATTTCGTTTGGAAATATTGAAGAATGGCGGCGATGATGACCACTATCCAATTTTTGGCGGCTAAATCAAATAATCCAAGGAATGTCGTGGAGGCGAAATTAAAGTTTTTTATCTGACTGGTAAAAAGATTGAAAAGAGCTATAAAAATCGGCAATTGTATTATAAGGAGCAGTATGCTGGAAAAGGGATTTATTTTATGTTCCTTATAAAGTTCCATCAGGGCCTCGGCTTGCTTGCCTTTGTCATTCTTGTGTTTTTCTTGAATATCCTTTATGTGCGGCTGCAATCGCTGCATTATCGTCTGATCCTTGGCTCCTTTGTAGAAGAACGGCAACAATACGATTCTCACGAGCACCGTGAGTATTATGACCGCGACGCCAAGGTCGTGAAAAGCCATAGTGTTGTAGATAAAAACCAAAACGCTCAAAAGCGGCAATGAAATGTACGTATTTATGAAGCTCATAGTTTTTTTATTCCTTCTATTTCCGACTTTATCTCCTCTTTTAACTCCTTAAAGCTTAAATCAAGCACGCCTCGCTTAGCAATAACAAAAAAAGAGGCGCTGCCGCGCGAGAACGGTTCGAGCGCCGATTTTATCCTTCTCTTTATTAAATTCCTGTCGACGGCCCTTTCAGCGACTTTCTTGCTGACCACTATAACAGATTTCTTTCCACCCGAGGCTTGGTTCTTTTTAATGGAAATGTTCACATTAAGCCGACAGTTTTTTCCTACCCTTTCTTCTCCTGCTTTTAAGGATGTTGGAGTTTTTTCTGGCTCTTTTCAGGAAGCCATGGACCCTGCCCCTTTTCCTCTTTTTTGGTTGGTATGTTTGCGACATTTGAATGATTATATTATAAAAATAACATTATTTAAAGCGCCTCACCGAAGATATCAACAACTAATCCACAATTAAAGCACAGAAGGTACCCAAACGCAATGTTGCAAGTTTCCAAAATACATCTATCATAAGCCTTAAGGTCTGTTTTTATTTAAATTTTATGGATGAAAAGGAGATTTGGAAAAATGTGTTGGGCGACATAGAACTTCAGATATCGAAACCAAACTTTTTGACGTGGCTGAAGAACAGCCAACTCGTGAGTCTTGATAAAAAGGAGGGTGTTGGATTGGTCGGACTGCCCAACAACTTCGCCAAGGAGTGGGTTAAGAGCCGATACCACAAAATAATACTTACATCCATAAGGAATCTGGATGGATCGATAAAAAATTTGGATTACGTCGTCGTTAATCAAAATAAAAACAACGCGATCGGCGTCAACATTAAGAAGCTTGACAACGATAATCCGCAATCATCACTGCTGGACGTCAAAATCGATCCCAAGACCAACCTCAATCCTAAGTACACGTTCAAAAATTTCATAGTCGGCTCGTCCAATGAATTAGCCACGGCCGCTTCACAAGCCATAATAAAAAATATCGGCAAAAAATATAATCCGCTTTTCATATACGGCGGCGTCGGTCTCGGTAAAACCCATCTTCTTCAGGCTACTGGCAACGAAATAATCGAGCACTACAAGAATTCGGTCAAAGTTCTTTACATCTCTTCCGAAAAATTTATAAATGACGTGGTATGGGCCGTCAGAAACAAGAGAACGGACGACATGAAGAAAAAATACAGGGATGTCGACGTGCTCATAATAGACGACATTCAATTCATCGGCGGCAAAGCGGCCACTGAACAGGAATTCTTTTACACGTTCAATACGTTATATGAAAACAATAAGCAGATTATCATATCCTCCGACAGGCCGCCAACGGCCATACCGACGCTCGAAGAAAGATTAAGATCAAGATTCGAAGGCGGAATGATAGCCGACATAACGTATCCGGACTATGAAATGAGGCTTGCCATATTAAAAACCAGGGTCCAAAGCCAGTCAATATTCATAGATGACGGCATATTGGACCAAATAGCGTCCAAGGTGCAAAGAAACATAAGGGAGCTGGAGGGCGTGTTCAATAAGGTCGTCTTCTACGAGCAGTACAAAAATCAAAAAATAGACAGCAAGAAACTGGACGAAATAATAAGCGAGGCTATACAAATAACGCCCAAAAACATAACAGCCGGAGATATAATAAGGATCGTTGCCGAGTTTTTTGAAATACCAATGACCGAAATGACCAATAAGAGCAGGAAGCAGGAGATAGTGGAGCCGAGACAAATAGCGATGTTTTTAATGAGGGATATATTAAAACTGTCATATCCACATATAGGCGAAAAATTAGGCAAAAGAGATCACACGACCGCGATCCACGCTTGTGAAAAAATATCATCGGAAATGGCGCAAAATCCGGCCTTAAACCAAAAAATATTATTGATAAAAGAGAGGATGTATAAGATGTAGAAAAGATCGGTCCGATTGTGGATATCTGAGGATAAAAAACACAATTAAGAGCAAACATCAAAAAACAATTCACACCTAAGAAATTATTATCCTCAAGTTATCAGAATACGGACACGTCAAAAAACCAATCAAAAACGACTTCAATAACTTTATACACATACACACAACATCTACTACGACTACTATGAAATTAATTATATTAAGAACAAATCTAATAGAAGCATTAAATACTGTGGAAAGGGCTATTGGTGAAAATATGAACCTGCCCATACTCAGAAATTTTTTAATTAAGGCTTCCGACGGAAAAATAATTTTCATTTCCACTAATCTTGAGATAGCCGTGCAACGCGAGACATCCGGTAAGGTAATCGACGAGGGGGAAGTAGTCGTTCCTTTTTTAATATTCAATTCCGTCATCAGAAACCTGAACTCCGAAAGGATAACTATAGAAAAAGATGGGAATAAAATACTCGTCAGTTCCGATAATTATGAGGGATTCATACAAGATCAGGATCCTAAAGAATTTCCGATAATACCCCAAATAACCAACCTTAATAAAGGCATAAAAATAAAGACCGACGTTTTGAAGGACGCGCTCAAAAACACCTCAGTTTCGGTCCAATATTCAACCATAAGACCGGAGATAAGTGGTGTTTACATGAATCAATCGGATGATGTGCTTTTATTCGTGGGAACCGACAGTTTTAGACTGTCCGAGATTAAAATATCCAATGGTCGCTTCTCGTCCGATCTCGATGATTTTTCTTTGATAATTCCCATAAAGACAGTCCAGGAAATTGTCAGAATGTTCGGCGGTTCCGAGGATGTATCAATGTTTATAGATCCAAATCAAATACTCATTGAAGGAGATAAAGAAAGAATAATTTCAAGGATAATAGACGGTACATTTCCGGATTATAAAGCTGTCATACCAAAATCTTTTAAAACCGAAGTTGTTTTGAATAAAGAGGAATTTCTGAACGCCCTTAAATTGGTCAGTGCTTTTTCTGGAAGAGCCAACGACGTCAACTTGAAGTCCGGCGAGAGTGGTAAATTTTTGGAAATTTTTTCTTCCGATAATGCGACCGGCGAAGGTAAATATAAAATACCAGCCAAGATAAAAGGGGATGATTTTTCGGTGATTTTTAATTGGAGATATCTAATCGACGGGCTCAAGGTATACGGGAGCGACGAAGTAATTTTAAGCGTGAATTCTTCGGATAAGCCGGCCCAAATAAGGAGTCAGAGCGATCAAGGCGTCAATTATATAGTGATGCCGATAAGGGGTTAGTGGTAAATGATGATGTCGGCCGAGGTTTGTCCTCCGGAAGAATCAGTGGCCACCAACGTGAGTGTGTTCTGTGATTTAAGATCTTGAACGTATATGTTGAACGTGTAGTGATATGAATTTCCGCTGATGTTTATTATGTTTATGTTGTTGCCGTTAAGATAAGCACTGACGCCGGTCAGTTGTTTTTGAGAAACAATGTCCGCCGAGATGTTTATTTGATTATTAACAAAACTCCCGTTGGCCGGAGTCAGGTTGTCTATGGATATGCCGCTCGAATTGGTTGTTTGACTTGGCGTCACCCCTATCGGCAAATTTTTATTGTAAGACGAGAAATCCGGCACGTTTTGTGACGCCCAATTGGTCACGCCGGTCTCCCAATCCAGGAATTGCGGGTCGCTGGCCGGATTCGTCGGTATTGGTCCTTGGGGATTGTTTTTGTCCACGTAATAGAGCAAAGAATGGATTTGTTTATAAGAAACGCCCTGGTAATTAACCGTGTTTACGTACTGACCATTAAGCATTGGTTTCGATACTGGTGGAAGCGGGTCTGGTTCCGGAAACGATTCAGGTGGGTATGTCGGCAGAACGCTTTTCAAAAATTCACTCCATATAGGGACGGCGGCCAAGATGCTGCTGCCGAACCTTTGCATCGGTGTGTTGTCGTTGTTGCCCGCCCACACACCGACCGCGAGCGACGGCGTATAACCCAGAGCCCAAGCGTCCCGATAGTCGTTGGTTGTACCGGTTTTAAGAGCGACGTCATATCCCGGAAATATGGTCGAATTTAAGCTGGCGCCAAGAAGGAACGATCTGTATTTGGGGTCGGATAATATATAATTGATCCATTTTATGTAGGTTGGCGAATCCACGACTTTGGAATTATCTTGATATTTTTCGAGTACGTTGCCGTTGGAGTCGTCCACTTCCAGAATCATTGATTGATCGTGCCTCACGCCGTCTTGTGACAACACGGAGTAGGCCTTGACCAGATCCACGAGTTTTATTTCGCCGCCGCCCAAAACCAGTGACAATCCGTATCTTAACGGATCGGTCAACGTCGTTATGCCGAAGTTGTGCAAAACATCAAGGACGTTCTGGATGCCCACCAAGTAAAGCACTTTGACGGCCGGGACGTTTATGGATTCGGGCAGGGCTTGTTCGAACGTCACTGGTCCTTGGAATTGATCGAAGTCCTGGGGATGAAAACAAGTTTGTTTGTAGGTGGCCGAATTGTTGTTAAAATCGGGCACGGCGGGGCAAAGCGGATTGTTGGGTACAAACTCTGTCGGAACGTCGAAGACCACCGTATTAGGCGGATAGCCGTCTTCCAGGGCCTTGAGGTAGACGAATGGTTTCAGAGACGATCCTGGTTGTCTTAATCCCTGAAGAGGCATATCGAAATTACCATCTATGCTCTGATCAAAATAATCTTTTGAGCCCACCAAGGCCAAAATCTGGCCTGTCCTCGGGTCTTCAGCCAGTAAGGCGGCGTTGGATCCTTTATATAATTTCTCATTCCTGGCCGCACCGTCCTCAACCGCCTTCTCAGCTGCTTGTTGCATGTCCCAATTTAACGTTGTTATAACCTTAAGTCCGCCGTTCAAAACCATATCCTCCCCGTATTTGTTTATAAGGTAGTCTTTTACAGCCATCACGAAATGAGGGGCTTTTATGGCTCCGAGCGACGGAGAAGCGAAATCCAGTTTCTCAGATTTCGCCGCGTCGGCTTCGCTTTGGGATATGTAACCAAGTTGGACCATTCTGTCCAACGCGTAGTGCTGTCTAACCAAAAGCTCGTTTAAATTGTCTCCCCAGGGAGAGTAGTAGGTTGGAGCCTGCGGCAAGCTGGCTAATATGGCCGATTCGGCCAGATCCAGATCTTTGGCTGGCTTGTTAAAGTACGTCTGGCTTGCCGCTTCAACCCCGTAGGCATTGGACCCGTAGGGTATTTGATTCAAATAATAATCAAGGATTTGGTCTTTTGAATATTTAGATTCGAGTTCGATGGCCAATATTAACTCCTTTATCTTCCGACTGATTGTCTTTTGCGGAGTCAAAAAAATATTTCTGGCCAGTTGCTGAGTTATGGTCGATCCGCCCTGAACCGGCTTGCCGGCTCTAATATCGGCCCAAAGAGCCCTCAATATCCCTTCCCAGTCGAATGCCGGACGGGTGTAGAAATTGGCGTCTTCCAGGGCTATCGTAGCTTCCTTTAAATAAGTTGGTATTTCCGAGAAGGGGATCACCGTCCTTTTTTCCTCACCGTGTATCTCATAAAGCAGCACCTTGCCTGTTCTGTCGTATATTTTGGTCGATTGGACCGTTTGGTGAAATTGAAACTGATCCGGGCTCGGGAGATTCCTTATTATTATGACTACGTAGACCACGAGGGCCGCCGCGCAGAGGATAAAGAACGAAAAAGATGCGAGTAGTATGGTTGAAAAAAGCCTTTTCCTGTTTCTGGTCTCGCTTTTTTTTGTCGATGCTCGATGAAACATTTGTTTTTCAGACATAATTATCGCAATTTTGGCCGGATTTGCCAAATCAGTGAACAAAAACCCCGACGTGTGTCGGGGTTAGGTTTTCGGCGTTTTTATCCTTCGGACTCCTCCGTCAAATCTTCGTCATCCAATTTAAATTCGTTGTCGTCCATGTTCTCTCCGAGCTCTTTTTCAAAATCCTCCTTTTCGTCGACCTTGCCGGCGTCAGGAACCTCCAGTCCGGCATCATCGTCGTTGTCGTCTTCGTCGTAAGCGCTCAAAGACAAGAAGTTTAATCTTTTTAATTCGGTGGTTGCCATGTTCTCTTTGGATAACCCCGCATCGATTATTGTGTGTATGCGGTAGTAAAGCGACCTTTCATTTGTGATTTGAAATTATAATCAAGGTTCGTTAAATGTCAATATTTTAAAACTCTCCGGCGCTGGCTGCAATAGCTATGGCTAAGGCGTCAGTTGCGTCGTCGAGTAAGCCGTCGGTCTTTATTTTGAGGAGCAGTCCCACCATCTTGGCGACGGCTTTTTTGTCGGCCCGGCCATTGCCGGTGACCGACAGTTTAATGCTTTGCGGGGCGAGCTCGACGAGTTTAATGTTGTTCTCAAATATCACTTTATGAATCACCCCTCTCGCTTCGGCCACCCCCATGACCGTCTTTAGGTTTTTGGACACGAACAACTTTTCCAATCCAGCCGCATCCGGCTTGTATTTTTTGATTAATTTTTTTAGTTCGAGTTCCAAGAGGTGCAATTGTTCACCCGCGTTTTTTGAACCGCCTATTTTTAATATGCCGTTTTCCAAACACTCGAACAAACCCCTCTCTTTTTTTATCACTCCGTAGCCGGCCCTGACATTGCCCGGATCTATGCCTAAAACGATCATTTTTAAATGTTGATGTTGGTGTAGACCTTTTGTACGTCGTTTTGAGATTCCAATTCCTCGATCAAATTCCTTAGTTTGTCTTCGTGTCCTTCTTCGGCGGCTTGTTTAAATTTAGCGTTCCATTCGCCGTCGGGTGTTTTTTCGAAAGCCCACCGCACACTGCCCGGCTCGCCTAATTTTCCGTCGTTTTCCTTGAGAATGAGTTTTATCTCGTTGATGGTTCTGTTGCTGCTGTCGGTTATGGCTTCGAGTAGTATGGCTGCACCGCCCGGTCCGTAGCATTCGATCGTTATTTCTTCCAGATCACTGGCCGAATCCACCGACTTTTGAATGGCCCTTTCTATGTTGTCCTGGGGTACTTGGGTTTCGCGGGCCTTGGCTACGGCCGTGCGGAGTCTCGGGTTGAAATCGGGATTAGGCTCGGATCTGGCGGCGATTGATACGGCGGCCAAGAGCTTGGAAAATTCCTTCCCTTTTTTCTTGTCGCTTACCGCTTTCTTTATCTTTATTTGTTTCCAATGGCTGTGCCCGGACATGTCTCAAATATTGCCGATCGTGGTCGAATTTCCGTTCTTCGGCCATAACGATCTGTCAGTCGGCAACGTGAACCAAAAAGTGGTTCCTCTCCCGACTTGGGACTCGACGGATATCTTGCCGCCGTGCGCCTCAATGATGTTCTTGGTTATGTACATGCCTAAGCCGCTGCCGTTAGGTTCAGCGCGTTCGGCGTTCTCGCTCCGGTAGAATTTCTGAAACATTTTAGGAAGGTTTTCTTTCGGTATGCCTATGCCGGTATCGGATATGCTCACTCTTACGTATCTGGCGTCGGAACTTTCCGGTTCGACCAGGATATCGATGGTGCCGCCCTTGACGTTGTATTTTATGGCGTTGTCAATTATGTTGGTCACGGCCATGCTAAGCTTTTCAGTGTCGGTGAACACGTCATATTTTTCGGACGAGGAGGAAATGCTTATTCTCACATTGTATTCCTCGGCTATGACTTCGGCGGCCTGCTTTATTTTTTTAAGCATATCGACGATGTTGGTCTCTTCGAAGTTGAATCCGAATTTACCCTCTTCTATTTTGGCTGCGTTCAGGAGGTCGTCTATTATTTTAAGCGACCTCTTGGACAGCCCCCATCCCTCGCTCACTAATTTAGAGACCTCCTCCTTGTTCTTTAAAAGGCCGTCGTCCGGCAGGTAGGATTTTAAGCTTTCAAACGTCCAGCTCATGGCCGTGATGGGCGTCCTTAATTGGTGGGCGGACACCGTCAAAAACTCGCTCTTTGATTCAAGTATGGTGCTTTCCCTGGTGTTATTGGAGACTATCTTAAGGAAGCCGATGATCTGGCCGCTTTCGTCCGGTATCTGATTCAGGACGGTTCTTAATTCCAAATGCGGATCTTCGAATGTTATGTCAACCACCTTGGGCCAGCCTGAGTCGGAGATGGTGTTTATTGAAGTGGCCAGGGACGGGAATACCGTCTGGATGAAAACCCTCAAATGCGGACTTTTCACCATGTCCGGCCGCACCTCGGTTCCCACCACCTCTTCTTTGGAGATGCCGAAAATACCCTCGGCCGATTTATTGAGATCGAGGACCCTAAAGTTCGTGTCATAGACTATTATGCCGTCCTTTACGTTTTGAATGACCGATTCCAGCTCCAGGTTTCTGGCCTTATTCTCGAAACTAATTTTGGAAACGGTTTTGTAATCGGACAGCAGGTACAGGAAGATGATGAGAAAAAGTATCGAATCTATGAATATTACTGGGCCGGAGACGAATAAGATGTTGGCTATTATGAGGGCCAATAAACTCGCGAGCAGAAAGATTGGCTTCTTGCTTCCGCTCCGCCTGGAGTAAAAATCAAGCTCTTTTATGAAATTTATCGGATTAAGGCTCATAATTTTCCATGGACCCCCATTTTTTGCCGCGTTTTACGCCGATTTTGAGCGGTACGCTCAGTTTTTGCGCGCTCTCCATTGATTCTTTTATCTGGGGTATTGTTTCCATTAGAATATCATCCCGTATTTCAAAGAGCAATTCGTCGTGTATGGTAAGGATAGCCTTGGCCTTGTTCTCCATTGCGTTTTTTCTAAGGAGGTTGATCGAATTAATCATGGCCCTTTTCAATATGTCGGCCCCCAGACCCTGAATGGGCATGTTCACGGCTGCCCTTTCGTTTTCCGATCTTATTTTTTGGCTGAAGGGTTCGCCGAACCATCTTTTGCGCCCATTTTTGTCTTCCGCGAAACCACTGTTCTCGGCGGCCAGTTTGGTTTCTTCTTGCCATTTTTTGATTCCGGGAAACATCTCGAAGTATTTTTTAATGAAGTTCTCGGCTTCCTTGAGTTTTATGCCGGCCGTCTCGCTGAAAGCCCTGGCTCCCATGCCGTATACCATGCCGAAATTCAATGTCTTGCCTATCCTTCTCTCTTCTTTGGTCACCTTGCTCTCCGGTACCCCGAATATCTCCGAAGCCGTGGCTCGGTGTATGTCCTCGTCTTTCAAAAAAGCCTCTTTGAGTTTTTGGTCCTGAGAAGCGTCGGCTAAAAGCCTCAATTCCAGCTGGGAATAATCGAAGGACACAAGGCTCCAACCTTCCTCGGCCACAAAAACATCCCTTATTTTTTTGGACCACGACGATTCTTGCGGTATATTTTGCAGATTCGGTTTTTCCGAGGAGAGTCGTCCAGTGGCGGTGCCCGTCTGAACGAAAGTCGTCCGGAGCCGCCCGTCGCCGGCTGTCAGAGAAAGTATCGGCTCCAGGTACGTCGATTTCATTTTGAACGTCTCCCGGTATTCCATGAGGAGATCCACGATCTTCATGCCTTTCATCGACGACAGATTCCCGAACGACGTGGATAACTGTCCCGATTTGGTTTTTTTATTTTTGGTCGGCTTGATTTTGAGGTTGTCGAATATCGCCGACGACACTTGTTTCGGCGAATTGAGGTTGAAAGAAAAACCGGCTTCCTCGAATATTTCCTTTGAGACGTCGTCGAGTTTGTCGCCGAGTTCCCGGGAAACGGTTTCGGCCGCTTCCTTGTCGATCTTTATCCCGGTAAGTTCCATTTGGGCCAATATTTCCACGAGGGGCATTTCGAGTTCGTGAAATATCTTGCCGAGTCCGTTTTTGTCAATTTTGTTTTTCAATATAAGAAACAAGTTTTTCCAGTCGGAGTCGTCCGACGCAGCCTCCCTGCCCATCGTTTTTTTCACAACCTCCTCTTTGGAGAAGCGGAACGAGTCCGGATGGGTTAGCCAGTAAGCGACGGATATGTCGAAGATGTTTTTGGGGACCTCCTTGTTTTCTTTGATGAACGTCTTGATTATCGGCTTCCATTCCCAAGCCACCTTGTAATTTTTGCTTAAGTGCCCGGTCTGGTTAAGTTCTCCGTTCGGCGGCACGAAAAATGCGTTCAGGGAGGCTGTGTCGTTTTCGGGCGCCGGCTTCGCAATGCTCACGGTTTCCGGGGCGAGCCTTCTTGAGAGAGTATCGAAATCCCACCGTTCGAAATATTTTTTAATCGTCGTCTTGTAGTCGGCTTTGAACGCCAAATCGTCCAATTCGGCGTTTATCGGCACGGACCTGTCTATAGTGGCCAATCTTTTCGACAGAAGAGCCGTGTCTCTCTCTGGGAGTATTTTTTCGGCTACCCTGTCGTCGGGACGCGGCCCGTTGAATATGGCCTCGAGACCGCCGTAGTCTTTAATGAGTTTTTCGGCTGTTTTCGGCCCCACGCTTCTGACGCCCGGAATATTGTCGGATTTGTCTCCGACCAATCCTTTGTAGTCCGCGAGTAGTCTGGGCGGCAGGCCGTATCTTTCGATTACGGCCGCCTCGTTATAATAGGCCGTTTCGCTCACTCCTTTTTTGAGTATTTCGACGGCTATTTTGTCGCCATTGACCAATTGGAGCGTGTCCAGGTCGCCGGTCAGTATGATGACGTTGATCCCGTCGTGTTCGCCGAATTTTTCGGCGAAGGTGCCTATTATATCGTCGGCCTCGAAACCGGCTCTTTCGAATGTTTTTATGCCGAAAGCCTTGAATGTTTCTCTGGCCTCCACTATCTGCGATATGAGTTCGTCCGGGGCTTTGGGTCTCGTCGCTTTGTAATCCTCGAACATTTCCTTTCTGAACGTTGTTTCCGGTCTGTCAAACGCGGCCGCCACGAAATCCGGTTTCCGTTCCTTCAGGGTTTTAAGCAAAATACTCGAAAGTCCGTACAAAGCTCCCGACGGTTCACCCTTTTTGGATGTCAGCGGCGGCAAGGCGTGGAAGGCCCTATGGATCAAGGAATTGGCGTCTATTAAGAGAAGCTCCTTCATTTTTTGCCGCGTTGTTTAAAAAGGAAAACCCTTCCGTTCTCTTTCTTGTGACTTATGGTTATCCATACCGCGTCTTTTGGAAGGAATCCCTTTATCAAATCGGCCCATTCTACGGCCACGACGTTACTTTCTTCATTAAGGGCTTTTTTTACACCGGTGACCTCAAGATCCCTCTCGGTTTTCATTCTGTAGGCGTCGACGTGGTGAAAATTTTTGTAACCTGGTTTGTTCTTCGGCATGTCGTATCTTCTGGTCATTAGAAACGTCGGGCTGGTTATCCTGCGCCTGATTCCGAGTCCTTTTGCCAGCCCTTTTATGAATGTGGTCTTACCGGTTCCCAGGTCGCCCTTGAGCGCTATGACGAACGGCCTGCGCCGGCTCGTAAGTACGCTTTCCCCAAAAGCCCTGGCCAAGCGCGACGTCTCTGATTTTGATTTCGTTTCTATAATTATCAAATAAGTTTTTTACTTTTTTCCAAGCCCAAGTGTTCGTTGGCCGCGGCGGTGGTCGTCCTGCCCGACGGCGTGCGATTCAGGAATCCGATTTTCATCAAAAAAGGCTCATATACTTCCTCTATTGTTTCCATTTCTTCATTAAGGGCCGCAGCCAGGGTTTTAAGGCCCACCGGTCCGCCTCCGAATTTGGTTATGATTGTTTTTAGGAGTTCCCTGTCGGCCTCTTCGAGACCCAAGGAGTCAACGTCCAGCATGTTGAGCGTGTTTTTGACTACCTCCTCGTCTATTTCAGTCGCCTTGTTGACCTGAGCATAATCCCTGGCGCGTTTCAAAAGTCTGTTCGCCACGCGCGGCGTGAAGCGCGACGCTTCAGCCAGTTTTTTTACGGCCCCGCCGGTTATTGCGACTCCCAAAATGTTCGCGGAACGCTTGATTATCCTTTCTATATCCCCGTTTTGATAATAATCCAACCTGAAAGTGGCTCCGAAGCGCGACCGAAGAGGCGCGGAAAGAAGATTGACCTTGGTCGTCGCGCCGATGACCGTGAATGGAGGCAGATCCAGCGTGAATGTTTTGGCGGCCGGACCTTTGCCTATTATGAGGTGCAGTTTCCTTGACTCCAGAGCCGGATAAAATATCTCCTCCACCATCTTGTTTATTCTGTGTATCTCGTCTATAAACAGCACTTCGTTCGGCTCCAGATTCGAGAGTATGGCGGCTATGTCGCCGGGTTTCTCGAGGGCCGGTCCCGACGTGGATCTGACCTGTACGCCCATCTCGCGCCCTATGATGTAAGCCAGCGTGGTTTTGCCGAGACCGGCTTGTCCGTAAAAAAGCAGGTGGTCGGAACTTTCATTTCTTTGTTTGGCCGCTTCTATTATCAATTTTAAATGAGCCTTTACCTTGTCCTGCCCGACGTACTCTTCGAAGCTTTTGGGCCTTAAGAGTTGTTCCAGATTTTGAACGTCATCGCTTATCGATTTTTCGTTATTGTCAGGCGCGTATGTTTTATCCATTATTGATTATTATACACCCAAAAAACCTTATTTTTGCTACCTTTTAGAGGGCACCAGTAGGGATTGACATTTAAATGTGTTTGTGATAGTATTGTCTTTGTCTTTAATTGGAGGCCTGTGGGCAGGAGATTTACTCCAGATTTCGGACGGCTTGGTTTCGGCTGGGCTCATCCTCGAGAAAATCTTACATAAAGCCTCTCCTTACGGCATTATGCCCACAGACCCCCGGTTAAAGACTATGCCTCCCGAGTACCGATAGGTGCTCGGGAGGCTTTGTTTTTGTTGTTTTTACGGTTGCGGTCCGGCGCGACGGCCTTTCCTACCATAGGATCGGTCCGGTGAGTCTTTCCACCTCGCTCAAGCTCGTGATGCCGCGCAGCACCTTCAGTACGCCGTCCTCTTGCATCGTCACCATGCCTTGCTCATTGGCCAGTTTTTTCAATTGTATCTCCGTCGGGTTTTGGTAGATCAATCCTTCTATCTTTTCGTCCACCAGGAAGAGCTCGAAAATTGACGTTCTGCCTTTGTATCCTATGTTGGCACATTTGTCGCAGCCGACAGCCTCGTATATTTCAAAATCCTTATAAGGCGACAAATCCACGCGTTTCGGCAGTTTTCCGAGGAGCGATTTTATGTTGGCTTCAAGTTCTCCGTTCGGGGCCGCTTCTTTTTTGCAGAACGGACAAAGTTTCCTGACGAGCCTCTGGGCTATGATGAGGCTGAGCGAGGGTCCCAAAATGTTCGTCGGGACATCGAGGTCCATCAATCTCGGTATGGCGCCGACGGCGTCGTTCGTGTGGAGCGTCGAAAACACCAAGTGTCCGGTCAAAGCCGCATTCAGGGCTATCTCGGCCGTTTCCTTGTCCCTTATTTCGCCGACGAGGATTATATTCGGGTCTTGTCTAAGAATGGACCTGAGTCCCGAGGCAAACGTATAGCCGGCATCCTGATCGACCTGCGTTTGGGAAATGCCCGGTAGGTGGTATTCAATAGGATCTTCAACGGTTATGATTTTTATTTCCGGCTTGAAAACTTTCCGGAGGAACGCGTAAAGAGTGGTAGTTTTTCCGGATCCGGTCGGTCCGGTGTTCAATATCAATCCGTTCGGTTTTTTTATCTCGGCTTCTATTATCTTTAGGTCGTCGGGTCTCCAGCCTAATTCTTCCAAATTCACTTTCAAGGATAGCGGATCGAGTAACCTTAAAACCACAGTTTCGCCGTAATCGGACGGTATAATTGAAGTTCTTATCTCTATGTCCCTGTCGGTGAGGGCTATGGTGAAGCGTCCGTCCTGGGCTTCGTCGGAGATGTTTATTTTCAGGTTCGATAGCAGTTTTATCCTCGTGACTATCGATCGATAGTTCATTTTACTGAACTTGTCGAATATGTTGTGGAGCAATCCGTCTATCCGGAGCCTTAATACGCCGCTCTCCGCGGTTGGCTCAAGGTGGATGTCGGAAGCTCCCAGTGATATGGCTCCCGAGAGTATTATCTCCAGCATCTGGGAAAGATATGGACTATCGAAACTTTCAAGAAGGCCGCTCAAGTCGGTCAATTTTTTTATTTTATCCTCGAGTTCCCTGAGTTTATCCTCGTCTATCTCGACCCGGCCGCTTATTTCTTTCTCGGGTACGATGTATTTATAGTAGCTCCAGGCGTGATTCAGGCTCGTGAGCGAAGTAATGCTCAATAAAACGTCGCGCTTTTTCTTGAGTTCTTCGATGGCCTCTTTGGTGTTTGTGAGGTCCGGATCGAAGACGGCGATGGAGATGTTCTTTTTTGTTACTTTAAGCGGTACGAGGAGCGATTTCCTGGCTTTATCTTCGGGTATTTCTTCCAGGGCTTTTATCTCCGCGGGAACCTTATCGGAGATGAGATTCAGGTAGGGGAGCTTGTGTTTGTCGGCGCGCCTCTTGGCGTCGCCTTCCTCCGCCCCTCTTTTTTGATTTTTGAGCTCTTCATTAATATCGCCCGTGGATTGGAACATCAGATAAATTATACAAGGAAGAGACGGCTGGTAACAAGCAATCAAACCCCCTTCCCGATTGTTATTGACTAAACTTGAATATTTTGGTATAATTCAAAAACAATCAGAGACAGAGTTCTTAAACAAGAAGGAGGAATAAAATGTCTCCCAAAAAGATAGCGCTCGCCTTGGCCGTGATTTCCCTGTTTGCCGTCTCTACCTCCGGATGCATGACGTTCATGTACCCCTACACCCCGACGGTGGTGGATGTCGGAAAAGGGAAGGTTATAAAAAAGGGAGGATTCCCAATAACCTTCGGAGGAGTCAAAGTTGTGAACGGCACCTCTTATTCCGTCAATTTCGTTCAAAGCGGGAAATGGGGGGACGAGTATTACGCCCTGGATGTACCTCCCGGAGGGACGTTTTTTTTCTACTGGGACGCCGAACAATATCCCAGTATGGCCATAACGGCCCGGGTGTGCGGTACCGAGCAAACCGTATCCCAGGTCTTCAGCGGCGGAGCGAGCTATGGCTCTTACACTCCGCGTCCGCAGATCTGGACCGTGTATGTGGATGGGGAAGGCAATCTGAGGGCTCACTCTCAGTAGGCCAAATATGTTGAGGCGGCATGCATCTTTTCGATCGTGCCGCCTTCTGTTTTTTGCGCTCGACGGATCGCGCTTGAAAATTGAGAATTAAAAATTGAAAATTGACATATATGCCCGAATTGCCGGAAGTTCACACCATGGTCCAAGGCTTAAGAAAGGCCGTGAAGGGTAAGGTGATAGTCGGTCTTTGGACGGAATGGCTGAGATATTTCAAATATCCCGGGACTGAATCGGGGTTTAAGAAAGTCGTGCTTGGGCGGCGGATACTTGACGTCGACCGTCTGGGAAAGAACATATTGTTTCAATTGTCCGGCGGCCGCCTTTTATTGGTCCATCAGAAGATGACGGGCCGTTTTCTGGTCGGTAAGTGGAACGGCGCAATGAACAAAGACGGCATCCGCAACGCGACTCACGATCCCAAGGACAGATTCGTGCGCTTAATAATGTTTTTGAGCGGCGGAATGGCGTTGTCGTTCATTGACGTCAGGAAATTCGGTAAGTTCATGGCCGGGCCGGCGAAAGACATCCTGGGATCGGCCGACGCGAAGAACGTCGGCGTCGACCCGCTGTCGAAACTTTTCACGCTGGATTTGCTTTTAAAGTCGCTCGCGGCCCGCAAGGTTCCGATAAAGATTTTTCTGCTCGACCAGAGATGCGTGAGCGGCATAGGGAACATCTACGCCGATGAGACTCTTTGGCACGCGCGGGTGAGCCCGCTAAAGAGGACCAATGCGTTGAGCGGCGACGAAGCGCGCAGACTCTTCAATTCGATGAAATTTGTCCTTAAAAGAGGCATTAAATTCGGCGGTTCGTCGATATCCGATTATCGCGATGCCTTTGGAAGACGCGGTCGGTACCAGGATCATTTCTTCGTGTACCGGCGGGGCGGGTTCGAATGTTCCCGTTGCGGTTCGGTCATAAAAAGGATTAAAATTGGCTCAAGAAGCACCTCTTTTTGTCCACGGTGCCAACTCCCATGATTTATCATCTATACGGTCCGGATTCTTTGAGGAAGGCCAGAAAAATGGCCGAGTTGATGATTGAGATTAAAAAATCGGTATATTCAAGCGAGGAACTGGACGTTGATCTCGGCGAATCCACCGATTCTTGGAAGGACGTGGTGGATTTTATGAATCAGCAATCGATCTTTGGGGGGTCTAAAGTGGCCGTCGTGAAAGAAGCGTCCGCGGTGGACGAAAAACCATGGCTGAAATTCTTAAAAGAATCCGCGTCCGACGGATCGATTTTCATCTTTTTATTGAACAAGGAAAAGCCCAAGAAGGCATTTGACTTCCTTCTTAAAAAACCATCGCTTGTGTACGAGTTTGGGGAATTGTCGGGAAAAGAACTTGCGTCGTTTGTGTCGCGCGAAGCGGAGAAGAGAGGCTTTTCTTTTTCCGCTGAGGCCTTGAATTTTTTGGTCGCCTTTTTGATGAACCAGAAGGAAGGGCGTTCTTGGCTGGCCGAGAGCGAAATAGAGAAAGCCGGTTTTTTGGGCAAGAAGATCGTTCAAGTTGCCGATCTTAACGGCATCTCGTATTTTCCGGAATTCGACCAGGTTTGGTCCTTGACGAGGAAAATACTCGATGCCTCAAGGTGGACCGATAAGGTTTATTTTTTGGAAAAACTAATGACAGAGGGAGCCGACCCCTCATACGTGTTTAATTCCCTGGCTTTCGGTTCGAGAGGCAGGGAATCCGTAAGATTGTCGGATTACGATATTTTGATAAAAAGCGGGAAATTGGATTTTCCCGAGGCGCTACTTAGCTTTGTTCTCGGCGGCGTTTAATCTTTTAGAAAGTCTCGATTTTATCCTGCTGGCCTTGCCTTTTTTAATGAAGTTGACTTTAGCCATCTTGTCGGCTGCTTTGTAGACCTTAGCCATGGCTTCCTTGGCTTCCGTCATTTTCCCGGCCACGATCAGTTTCTTTAACGAATTTATCTCCGCTCTCAGGGATTTTTTCCTGTCCAGGTTTTGCTTTCTCCTTTTTGTGCTTTGTCTTAAGGCCTTTTTGGCCGAACTGGTTATTGGCATATAAGTGAATAAATATTACCTCTTTGATTCAAGTATGTCAATTTTGAACGATTTAATTTCGAATAAATTACTGAATTCATGGATTCCTGAATTCAATCAAAATTCAAAATTCAGTAATTAAAATTTGGCCATTTCTCTACTCCGTTTTCAGGGAGTATAATCATTGATAATGATTTATGCGCTTTCAGGCAGGATCTCCGGTAAGAAGGACAATTTTCTCGTCGTTGACGTTTCAGGCGTGGGATTCAAAGTGTTCTCCAATTCCCAGACCATCTATAAGCTTCCCGCAGTCGGCGATAACGTCAAAATATATTGCCATATGCACGTCAAGGAAGACGCGTTGGAGCTTTACGGCTTTCTGGACGAGGGTGAATTGAAATTCTTCGAGATGCTCATATCGGTCTCCGGCGTTGGTCCCAAGACGGCACTTCTAATACTTGATCTGGATTCTTTCCCCAATGTGATGGCTGCCATTGTTGGCCGTAAGACCGACGTCATATCGCGGGCGCCCGGCATAGGCAAAAAAACGGCCGAGAGAATAATAATAGAACTCCAAAACAAGATAGACGTGTCCGAGGTGAAGGGTTTGGACGAGGTTATGGAAACGAACATCGAAGTGGAGGACGCTTTGGTCGGTTTGGGATATGAAAGACATTCGGCCAAGAAAGTCATCTCGGAGATGGGCAATGTTCCGGGCGGACGATTGGAGGATAAACTGAAGGCGGCGCTAAAAGTTCTCGGCAACAAGAAATAATCGTAATGAGGAAAATAACGCATCTTTTGAGGTTGATATACCACGCCTCCCTGGCTTTCGCGGGGAGCGTGATTTACGGCCATCCAAGCCGAAAATTGTTCGTGGTCGGCGTTACCGGCACCAAAGGCAAATCGAGTACGCTTGAGATAATGAACCATGTTTTTGAGGAGGCCGGCAAAAAGACCGCTCTCCTATCATCCGTCAAAGAGAGGATATTGGGCGTGGAAAAGAGGAACGTTTCCGGCAATACCATGCCGGGGCGCCTCCGCATACAACGATTCCTCAAAAGAGCGCTCATCGCCGGCACCGAGTATGCGTTCATAGAAGTCACGTCGCAGGGCGTCGTTCAATGGCGCGACAGGTTCATCGACTGGGATGCCGCCTTTTTTATGAATCTCTCGCCGGAGCACGTGGAATCTCACGGTTCTTTCGAAAAATACCGCGAAGCCAAAGTCAGGTTTTTCAAGGACGCGCTTGATTCACGCAAAAAAAAGAAACTGTTTTTCGTCAATGAAGAGGATGAGAACAAGGATTATTTTGTCGAGGCCGTGAAAGATCGTTCGGACGCGGAGTTGATCTACTTTAAAAAGAGCGACATCGTCGAGGCTGCCGTTCGGTGGAATTGGGATCTGTCCGATGTCGCCGGCCGGCGGGCCGTGGCTGATTGGCTTCAGCCGGAGTTCAATGTGTTGAACGCCTCCGCCGCCTGGAAGTTCGCCGTTTCCCGGGGATTGAGTGCCAGCGCGATAAAGGAATCGTTGAAAGATTTCGGCGGCACGCCGGGCCGGTTCGAATTGGTCCAGAAAGAGCCTTTTGCCGCCGTCGTGGATTACGCGCATACGCCGGATTCGCTCGAAAAGATATATTCCTCTGTCAGGGATTCGTTCGTTTCCGGCGGCAAATTGATATGCGTTCTCGGATCGGCCGGCGGTGGCCGGGATAAATGGAAGAGAAGCGTTATGGGGATGATCGCCGCTCGATATTGCGATGAGGTGATCTTGACCGACGAGGATCCTTATGACGAGGACCCGGAGAATATTCTGGACCAGATAGAAGAAGGCATAAACGAACGTTCGAGCGCCGGCCGGAAAAAACCGATCGTCTTGAGGGAGATAGATAGAAGAGAGGCCATAAGGAGGGCGGTCAAGGACGCCTCGCGGGGCGATGCCATCGTTTCGACCGGTAAGGGCAGCGAATCGTCCATCCATCTGGACCATGGGAAAAAGATGCCCTGGAACGAGAGGGAAATAATGAAAGAACTCATAGCCGAACGTTTCGCCGATCAGCCGTAGGAGTTATAATGGCGGGATGAAGCTAACTTTTTGCGGCGGCGCCAAAATTGTTACCGGATCGAACTATCTTTTGGAGTCGGGAGATACGAAAATACTCGTCGATTGCGGTTTGAACCAGGGAGAAAGTTTCTGCGACGATTTAAACTATGAAAAATTCCCGTATGATCCGGGGGAAATAAAGGCCGTCTTCGTGACGCATGCCCACATCGATCACATCGGCCGCCTGCCCAAGCTCGTGAAAGAAGGGTTTTCAGGGACGATATATTCGACCGGACCGACGAGGGATTTCGCGGAATCAATGCTTTTGGACACGGCTCACGTGATGACCGAAGATGCGGAAAAGAAAGGGCGTTCGCCTCTTTATGGTTTGGATGATATAGGTCGCGCGATCTCGCTTTGGTCCGGTAAAAAATATCACGATATCGTGGAAGTCGGTCCGTTCACTGTTGAATTTTACAACGCCGGCCACATTCTGGGATCGGCCTCGATCATGGTGTCCGTCGAGGGCAAGAAAGTGGTATTTTCCGGCGATCTAGGGAACATACCCTCGCCCCTCATAACTTCCACTGAACAGATCAAAGACGCTGATTTCGCCCTGATCGAATCGGCTTACGGCGACAGGATTCACGAAGACTTGGATAAAAGGAAGGAAATATTGGAGCAGACCATAAAGGGGGCGATCGGCGCCGGAGGCGTCCTTATGATACCGGCCTTCGCTTTGGAGAGGACGCAGGAGATGCTCTTCGAGCTCAATGAGCTGATGGAGAACGGTAAGATGTCCAGCGTGCCGGTTTTCATAGACAGTCCTTTGGCGATAAAACTCACGGAAGTCTACGAAAAATATTCCGATGATCCCATGTATTTCAACAAAGAAGCGGTGGGCCTCATGAAATCCGGCGAGGATATTTTCAATTTCCCCGGGCTTAAGATGACTCTCACCAAGGAAGAGTCCAAGGGCATAAATAGCGTGCCGCCGCCGAAGATAGTCATCGCGGGCGCCGGCATGTCGAACGGCGGAAGAATCTTGCATCACGAGGTAAGGTACCTGCCAGACCCTCGGAGTACCCTGCTCATAATCGGCTATCAATCCGCCAATTCGCTGGGTCGCAGGCTACTGGACGGCGAGAAAAAAGTGGAAATTCTGGGACAGGTCGTGGACGTAAAAGCGAAAGTTTTATCCATCAGCGGGTATTCTGCGCATGCCGACCAAAACCAACTTTTGGAATGGGTATCGCCTATGAAAGGCCGTCTTCGGAAGATTTTTGTGGTCCAGGGCGACGGAAATTCGTCGGAGATCCTGGCCGGTAAGATAAAAGAAAAATTCGGCCTCGAAGCAGAAGCGCCTTCACTGAATGAATCGGTGTTGTTATAATCAAGGTATGAACACCAAGAGGATCAAAGAATCAGCGGGGAAGAAAAGCGCTAAAAAGGACGGTTTGGAGAGATTTCAAAATCATAACCACACGTATCACCTGAAATATAAGATTTGCGTTTCGGGAGCCGCCGAGACGGGCCACTGTTCCAAGGACTCGTTCGAAAAAGCCGAGGCCATAGGACGCGAGATAGCCAAAAGGGATCTCATTTTGGTCACCGGCGCGACGACCGGCATGCCTTATTGGGCGGCCAAGGGGGCTAAGGAAGCCGGTGGCATAGTCATCGGTCTTTCGCCGGCCGTCTCCAAGGTGGCGCACGTGAAGACGTACCACCTGCCGCTCGACTATCACGACCTCATAGTTTACACCGGCTTCGATTATTCAGGGCGCAACCTGCTTTTGACTAGGGCCGCCGACGCCATAATAACCATCTGCGGAAGAATGGGGACTCTCAATGAATTCACCATCGGTTTCGAAGACCATAAGCCGATAGGCGTCTTGGAGGGCACCGGCGGCACGGCCGACATGTTGAGGGATATACTTGAAAAAGCCCATCGTGGGTCTTCCAACGTCGTCTTTTCCGACGATCCCTCGAAGCTTCTGGACAAAGTCGTTGGACTCATAGAGGCCGAAGAGGAGAAAAACGGTGTAAAAGGTCGAGCTATATAGGGTAATATCAATGGCAAATCTCAACGTAATGGACGGAGCTAACAAGGTTGGCGTCGTTTCCCATTATTTCGGCAAAATCGGCGTTGTGGCCGTCAAACTGAGCGACGTGCTGAAAGTAGGCGATAAAATAAAGATAGTCGGAACGACCACCGACCTGGAAGACGTCGTGAAGACGATCCAGATAGAGCACGAATCCGTCAGTGAAGCCGGCGCCGGCGAAGAAGTTGGCCTTAAAATAAACGGCCGAGCGAGAGAAGGCGACAGGGTCTATATCGTTTGAATTGAGCGGCTGAAGATGTTTTCAAAACGAATGAAAAATTCGCTTAGCAAACTACTGTTTTATCTGTTGGTTTTTTTGACTCCCATAGGAACCAAAAAATTCATTGTTTCGTTCCCTGAGCCGTTCAAGGTCCCCATATCCTACAGCTCATTTTTCCTCTACGGGCTTGATTTACTTCTCCTTATTTTTGTTCTCGCGAACCTGAAAAAAATCCACCTCGATCGGCCGGCGAAGTGGCTCGCGGCCTTCCTTGCTGCTGCTTTCGTCTCTATCTTTTTTTCTTTAAGCGTGGGGCTGGCTGTTTACGCGTTCCTCCATCTCGCCTTATTCGCTCTTTTTTCCCTTATCGTGGCTCGCATGATGAGAGAGAGATCATTGAATTTGAAGGATATATTCAAGGTTTTGGGCGCTTCCGCCGTCGTTCAGGCGGTAATCGGGCTTTTGCAGTTCAGGAATCAGGCGAGCGTCGGATTGAAGATTCTCGGTGAATCGGTCCTGGGGCCTACGACGCAAGGCGTCGCCCGAGCTTCTACCGAGTTCGGTAATTTTTTGAGGATCTACGGAACCATGCCGCACGCGAACATTTTAGCCGGGTTTTTGGTGTTCGGATTCGTGGCACTCCTCTTTGTCCTTTTTAAGTCCGGCGAGAGGAGCCGGGACGCCCTCGGGAAATTTGGCGTTGTCACCGGCCTCTTTCTTATTTTCTCGGCGATTCTTCTCACTTTTTCCCGGTCGGGCATTGCCGTGTTCATTTTTGCGGTTGGCGCGACCATTGTATACGGTCTCGTGGAAAAATTTTCAAGATCCCGGACGCTCTTTCTCACGGGCATTCTTTTTCTTCTCGTGCTTTTCTCCGCGTTCGGTTTCGGGAAGCTCGCCACGGCGCGGGACAACGTGTCGTTTACCGAACCCTCGGTGACGTATCGGGTCGATTACGGCCTCGTCGCTCTTAATCTCGTGCGGTCGCACCCGTTCTTCGGCGTTGGCGTCGGCGATCAAATCCTGGCCGGACTTCAGGCTGGGCTCTATCAAGGCGAGGGATTGCGATCGAGCTGGCAATGGCAGCCCGTGCATAACCTTTACCTCCTGGTCGTCTCGGAAACCGGCATCATCGGCTTGGTTTTGTTTCTGGGATTCCTGTGGAATGTTTTCTGGCCGATTGCTAAGGATTTTTGGAAGGAGAGAGAGCATGAAATCGGCCTGGATCTTTTTTTCCCGCTCGTGCTCGGCGTTTCCTGGCTTATTTTCGGCATGGTGGATCACTTTTTCTGGGATTTGGAGTCCGGCGAACTTATGTTTTGGTTGACACTCGGCGTTATTATGGGTGTCAGCGCGAAGAAAGAGCTTACGCGGGAGGGCAGTTGAGTGGGTAGTGAAAATTAGATTCCGCTTCGTGCGCAGCAAATCGAATCTCTATTACCCGGTTGATGTTTTAGCTTACCCTCGGTATCATCATGGGTGTAAGCGCCCATAGCTCAACGGATAGAGCGTATCCCTCCGAAGGATAAGATCGAGGTTCAATTCCTCGTGGGCGCACAACGAAGTTGTGATTGAGGTGTATAATTGAATAAGAAACTAAAATCCTGGAGGAAGTATGGACGGAAATAATGATCCTGGCCGGCGATTGAGTCGCAGGGAGGAAGAAGAGCTTATTTCTATAATCATAGCCGCCTACCTGAAAGGCGACATAGAGGTAGAAATCCTGAAGGGAGGAATATTAATAAAGCACAATGACGGCAGGAAAGAGGAAGGGATTATGTTTCCATTCGAAGAGAGGAACGGTCCTCCGGTCAATCTCGAGGGTTGATTTTGTCAGAGGTTTTGGTCGGGTTAGCGTTACGGCGCTAACCCTTCTTGTTTGATATACTGATTACGATGAAAAAAAAGGAGGATTTTGTACAGTTTAAAATGAGGAAAGGCGCGAAGCTGGCGCCGCTTTCTACGTTCGGGATCGGCGGCCGATGCGAAAGGTTCGTCCTGGCGGAGACACCGGAAAAATTCGTAAGTATTGCGGAGTGGGCCCGAAAGAACGATATGCGGCTGAATGTTTTCGCCGGAGGCAGCAATGTGGTCTTTCCGGACAAGGAATTGAAAGGCCTTACCTTGAGGTTTCTCGGAGGGAAGATGTCTTTCGACGGCAATGAGTGCATTGCTGACGGCGGCGTCCTTCTCGGCGAGGTCATAAAGAAATCCCTCTGGCGCGGGCTTCAGGGACTTGAAACGCTTTCCGGCATACCGGGAACGATCGGCGGTGCGGTTGTTGGCAATGCCGGAGCGTACGGGCATTCAATCTCCGAGGTTGTGAAGAGTGTCGAGGTCTGGGACGGGAAAAAGAGACGATGGATTCCGAAGGATGAGTGCGATTTCAACTACCGAAGCAGTGTCTTTAAAAGGAGGCCATTCCTTGTTTTGAGGGTGAGGCTTGGTCTCAAAAAAGGAGAGGCGTCGGTTTTGAGGAAAATATCAAAAGGCATAGCGGAAGTAAGGGAGAAGAAATATAAACCCGGATTGAAATGTCCCGGCAGTTTTTTCAAAAACGTCCTGGTTCAGGACGTCTCCCGGAGATCTTTGGCTAAAGTGGATAAGACCAAGATAATAGAAGGCAAGATACCGGCCGGTTATCTTTTGGAAGAAGTCGGCTCCAAGGGGATGAGGGTCGGCGGTATAGAAATTGCGAAATTCCACGGTAATCTCCTCATTAATAAAGGCGGGGCCAAGTCGTCCGATGTGAAGAAACTCGCTGATATTTTGCGGGGAAAGGTCCGTCGGAAATTCGGCATACGCCTTGAGGAGGAGGTAAGATATATCGAGTGAAATACAGACGTTTCGGTCATTATGTTAATTGGAAATTAGGCATTATAATTGTGATATATGGTCTTGGTATACCTCGGCGAAAGATTCATCTGGAGAACTGTTGATTTTCTGAGGCACTGGTACGTGAAAAGCCTTAAAATCTATTCCGACTACGTTTTCAACAAGCTGGAGAGATTGGACAGGATATTGGCCTGGAAAATAACCCTTAAAAACCTGTTTTCGCCGCTTTATAAGGACTACACCCTTTTGGGCTATGTGTTGGGATTCATACTGAGATTCGCGAGGCTAATAGTGGCGTCGGCCGTTTACGCGGTCGTCTTCTTTTTTGCTTTGGCTCTATACGTAGTTTGGCTCCTTATCCCGCTGGTTCTCGTGGCAATGTTTTTGGGTGTCGTGAACGTTAAATTTTAAACATGCAGGAGATACATTTCAAAAGCAACAGACTTTTTTTCAGCCAATCGGAGGATTTTTTGATACGGCTTGTCAGCTATTCTTTTTATGTCTTTCTGACCACCGCCGCTCTGATGCTTCTCTTGTCCGGAAGCGTGAGGCTGACGGCTTTGGGTATCATCTTCGCCTTGTTCTTGGCGGACAGAGTGATACACATAGGGGACGGAGAAAAGACCCTCGAGGAACTTCGCGGCAAGAAGGGAGTGAACGCCGTTTACGCCTTGGCTCAGCCGTCCTACAGGATATTAGGCTACGCTTTTCGCAAATCCCGCAGCACCAGGGAGAGCTTCTATTTGGTCCTTTTAAAGCTCTTAATTGACAGGAGTGACATCAGGGAGATATTGAAACGTTTGAGCGTAGATCCCGCGACTCTCATCAAAAAGGCGGAAGACGTTTTTTCCGGCCGTGAAGGCTTTAGCGACGAGAGCTACGAATCGGTTCTCGGCAATATCGTGACGAAAGCCTACGAAAACGCCTCTTTGCATAACGATAAGTTCGTATATCCCAGGAACATATTTGCCGCCGCGTTGGACATCGACGATTCCGATCTCGAAAAGATTTTCTCCATGACCGGCGTCAACAATAAGGACGTGGAACTGGCGGTAGTTTTCGGTAAATGGAGGAAGATCTTCGGCGGATTCAGTTTCTTGCCGAAGTCCGTGGGAGGATTCGCCTCGCGTCCCAGATTTTTGAGGCACAGGGTCATGAACCGGGCTTGGACGGCCAAGCCTACTCCGACACTCGACAAATTCAGTACCGATCTGACCGATCTCGCGCGCGGCGAGGCGGTCGGTTTTTTAATAGGTCACAAGAAAGAATATGATTACTTGCTTCAGGTAATTTTGAGGCCCGGTAAGCCCAATGCCATACTCGTCGGCGAGGCTGGCGCCGGTAAATCCACCATAATAGACCACTTAGCCTTCAGCATCATCAAAGATGACGTCCCTGAGATGCTTTTTGACAAGCGCTTGGTTTCCCTTGAGATAGGTAATCTGGTTGGGAACGCCACTCAGGATGTTTTGAGCGCCAGACTGAATCAAATAGTGAACGAGATAATCATGGCCGGCAACATAGTGCTTTTCGTGCCCAATATGCACGATCTTTTCAGGACGTCAGGGACGTCACTGAACGCTATAGACATAATTTTGCCGGTCATAAAGGACGCCGGAGTTCCGGTGATAGGTGAGACGTATCCGCGGGAATTCAAGGAATATATAGAGCCCCGATCTGACTTCTTGGAACAGTTCGAGGTGGTGAGGGTGGGCGAGATAAGTGAGGAAGAGGCCGTTCAGCTCCTCATATACGAAAGTTTGCTCTTGGAGGGGAAGTACGGCGTTTTCGTTCCTTTCAGCTCGATAAAGGAAGCCGTTTATCTGGCTAAGCGCTATTTTCACAATAAGCTCTTACCGGGCAGTGCCGTAGATCTTTTGAAGCAATCTTTGGCCAAGGTTCGCGAGGACAGAAAAAAAACATTGGAATCCGACGATATCGATGCGGTAGCGGAACGCTCGTCGCGGATCCCGATTCAAAGGGTGACGTCCGGGGAAGCGGCCCAGCTTTTGGGATTGGAGGACACCATCCACAAAAAGCTGATCAATCAAGACGCGGCCGTTAGGGCCGTGTCGAGATCTCTCCGGGAATACAGGAGCGGACTTTCGCGCCGCGGCGGGCCGATAGCATCATTTCTTTTCGTCGGTCCCACGGGTGTCGGTAAAACGGAACTCTCGAAGATACTGGCCGAAGTGCAGTTCGGATCCAAGGATGCCATGCAAAGATTCGACATGTCCGAGTTCCAGGACAAGACGAGCATATTTCGCCTAATAGGTAATCCGGACGGTTCGAGGACGGGGTCGCTCACGGATGCCGTGTCCGAGAATCCGTACACTTTGGTGCTCCTTGATGAATTCGAAAAAGCACACCCCGACGTTTTAAATCTGTTCCTTCAGGTTTTCGACGACGGCCGGCTTACCGACAGCCTGGGTAAAACGGTCGATTTTCAAAACACGATAATAATAGCCACCTCCAACGCCAATTCTGATTTCATAAAGTCGGAGATAGAAAGCGGCAAGAAAGTGGAGGATATATCCGACGAATTGAAAAAGAGGTTATCCAGTTTTTTCCGCCCCGAACTTTTAAACCGCTTTTCGGATATCGTGACGTTCAGAGGCCTTAACGAAGGCGAGATCTGCCAGGTGGCTGGCCTCTTAGTCAACGAACTTAAGGGGACATTGGGGAAGGAAAAGGGTATAGGCATAATCTACGACGACGAAGTCTTGAAGGAGCTCGGCCGTTTGGGTTATGATCCGGTCTTTGGAGCCAGGCCGCTCAGAAAAGTCATTTCCGACAAGGTGAAGAGTGTGCTGGCCGAGAAGATACTTGAGGGCAAACTCGCGAAGGGCGACACCCTGGAAATTTCCGTAAGAGAGGGGGAATTCGAGTTCCAAATTCTTAAGGATTAGTTTAGAATAATAACCTATGAAGTTCCTGAACCTTAAAATAAGCTTTGAGGGGCCCAAAATGAACAGGGTCATAAAATTCTTCATTTTATCCGACTATCTGTTTTGGGGGGGTTGGGGGCTTTTGAGTCCCGTCTTCGCCGTCTTCATTCTTCAGAGAATAGGCGAAGCCAGTGTTTTTACCGTCGGTGTCGCTGCCGCCATTTATTATCTGGTGAAGGCTCTGTCGGAAGTGCCCATCTCGGTATTTTTGGACAAGCACGCCGGCGAAAGGGACGATTTCTACGCTTTGATATTGGGTCTTTTCATCGGCGGTTGTACCTCGCTCTTGTTTTTGTCCGTAAGAAGCGTCTTCGCGCTGCTAGCGGTCATGGTGGTTCAGGGATTGTCCTTCTCGCTGTATTCGGCTTCTTGGCCGGCGATATTCTCGCGCCACTTGGACAAAGACCATTATTCTTTGGAATGGACGCTTGATCACTTCGGAATAGATCTGATCTCGGCCATTATGGCTTTCCTCGGCGGCAGTATTGCCTTTTTGATCGGTTTCGATTTCATACTGGTCGTTACGGCCATACTGTCTTTCCTGGCGGCCCTGCTTTTATTTTTTGTACCCGACCTTATTTTACCCAAAGAAACATCGAAACAGCCCATAATAATGGATCATGGTAAACCAACAGCAGGAAAATAGAAAAGAAGGCGAATTGTCCGTATCGGCCGGGGTCATAATTTTCAGAAGGACCGAGGAAGGAGTTAAATTTCTCTTGCTTTATCACGGCGGCTCCTATTGGAATTTTCCCAAGGGGAAGTTGGCCGAAGGCGAGAGAAGTTTCAAGGCAGCCTTAAGGGAAGTGGAGGAGGAGACCGGGATAAAAGCCCGCGACCTCAAATTCATGAATTGGTTCAAGGTCTCGGACAGATTCGTTTTTTACACTAAAGACAAGAAACGGATTCCCCGCTTGGTGATTTATTATTTAGCCGAGACCAAAACGCAGGCCGTGACCATAGTTCCGAGGGAGCATCAGGGATACGGATGGTTTTTAATGAGGGATGCCGTTAAAATGCTCAAAGCTCCCAACCTGAAGTTGAACCTTAAGAAAGCCTATAATTTGATATCGAGACCTAGGAATTCTTGACGAATTCTATCAACTTTTTGAAGACCTCCGGCTCGCTGTTCGCGAGATCGGAAAGTATTTTCCTGTCTATTTTTACGTTTTTCTTTTTAAGCAGTCCGATAAGTTCGCTGTATTTAGTGCCGTTCATTCTGGCTCCGGCGTTTATCTGCACTTGCCAGAGGGCCCGATAATTCCTTTTCTTTTCCTTTCTTCCTTTCAGTTTCCTTGAAAGGCCGTGGAGCAGAGCTTCTTTAGCCGCTCGTTCTTTGGACTTTCTTCCCCATTTGTAGCCCTTGGTCTTTTTCAGGACTTTGGTTCTTTTTTTGTTGGCCGTTACGCCTCTTTTTACTCTTGGCATTTTATTTGTTGGTTACTTTTCTAATTTTGATGTCTAAAAGCCTCGCGCCCTTTTTTCTTTTCATTTGTGCCGTGCTTTTATTGGCTCTGGAATGACCGAGCGACATGGCTCTTCGGAGTATTTTCCCCGATTTGGTTATTCTTACCCTTTTGGATATGCTTTTTTTCATGTTTTTATTTCCTGGTTATTTGCATTACGTAACCCCTTCCTCCTTGCTTCGGTTCCATCGTCGTCTGATAAGGGACGTTTATCATTTGAGCGAATTCCCTTATTTTCTTCAAAGCCCACTCCTTGTTCGCTTTCTCGCGTCCGCGGAGATGCAGGTCTATTTCAACTTTGTGTCCCTCCGCCAGGAATTTCTCGGCTTGCCTGGCCTTTATGATGAGATCGTTTTGGGCTATTCTGGGCGAAATCCTCACCTGTTTAAGTTCTTTTTGTTTTTGGGCTCGGCTGGCTTTTTTCTCTTCTTTTTCTTGCTGATACCTCCACTTGTCGAAGCTTATTATTTTGGCGACTGGCGGCTTGGCATCCGGAGCTATCTCTATTATGTCCAGTCCGACGCTCTTGGCTCTCGTAAAGGCATCTTCCCTTTTCATGACGCCCAGATTTTCTCCTTTCTCGTCGATCACTCTTAGTTCTGGAGCGATTATTTCCCCGTTAACCCTCTGTCGCGGCGTTATTATTCTGTTATTTGGTCTTTGATAAGCCAAGTAGTGAAAATGCGATTGCTGCTAAATTAGTTGGACTTCATTTTTGGCAGGGGTGACCTTTCGTGCGATTGCCGCCAAGTAGTTTCATGGATTCTAGACGTTTATCGCATTTCTGCTACTTGGTAAGCGATAGGAGAATATTAATAAAAAACGACCGAAAATGCAAACCGGCTGACTTTACCTTAAAAAAACAAGTCATCGTGAAGTGATTTGTTTTCTGGTATTCGCATGTGCGTGCACTGCGTAGCTTTAGCTGATCGAGTGGAGGTGGAGGGATTGAACCCTCTTCCAAGAAAGACTCTAAAAACATTCTACAAGCTTAGTTCCCTTGAGGGAGCGAATGCTCCGATTTGTCTCGTTTGCCTTATCTGGAGCGTTTTCGGGCAAACCAGCCCACGATATGACACCGGTTGTTCTCTAGTGGGCGTCCGAGGACCGATGTCCGGATCAATTAAATTGTCCGGAGCCGGTATTACGCAAAAGCGAACGCCGGGGCTGCAACTTTGTTGTTGTCAGTTCTTTTTTTGCTATGTTTTACGAGTTTTAGCGACTCGGCTTGCTGTTTTTAAGGAACTTTCCTGTCGAAACTTACACCCCCTTATTTACTGAATCTTTTGATCTCTTTTTCTATCTCGCGTTTTCTGATAGTTTCGCGCTTGTCGGATTTTTTCTTGCTCTTTCCGATACCGATCTCTACCTTTACTTTATTTCTCCTATTATACATCCTAAGAGGCACTAACGTCAACCCCTTTTCTTTTGTCTTGCCCACGAGTTCGCTTATCTCCGAGCTTTTGACGAGCAATCGCCTGGTTCTTTTCGGGTCGTAATCCTTGGGCGTGTTGTCCGGCTGGTAAGGCGGGATGTCCAGGTTGATTATCCAAAGCTCACCTTTCTGTATTGTGGCGTATGATCCGCTCAAATTGACGCGCCCGCCGACGACCGATTTAACCTCAAAACCTTTCAATTCTATGCCCGCCTCGATCCGGTCGAGTACTTTGTAATCGAAAAAAGCTCTTCTGTTTTCAGCGAATGTGGCCATGTACATATCTTATATTAGCCCTTATTGTTTTTGGTTGCCATATGTTTTTGTTATATACTGAAAATATCGAAAAATGACGATTAAAGATAGGATAGAGGAAAAATTAAAGGAAGTCGCGGGGATTGGCGAGTTTGTCGTCGATCTGCCGGATAAGAACGTCACGGATGCGGACTATTCCACTAACGCCGCTTTTGTTTTGGCTAAGCGCGATAAGAAATCTCCCCGAGAAATCGCCGAAGCTCTTTCCGGCAGGATCAGGGAATCGTCAGCCGACATCTTCGAGAGGGTCGAGACCACGGAGAGCGGCTTCTTGAATTTTTGGCTCAAAAATGACTTGCTTCGGGAGGAGATCGCGGATGTTTTGAGGCGTGGATCCAAATACGGCAGCGGGAAGGGTTTTAGGAACAAGATACAGGTGGAATTCGTGTCGGCCAACCCGACCGGTCCCCTGACATTGGCCAACGGCCGGGGCGGTTTTTATGGCGACGCTCTTTCAAACGTCTTGGAGTTCAACGGCGCGAAAGTGGAAAAGGAATACTACGTGAACGACAGCGGCAATCAGGTTCTAACGCTCGGGAAGTCGGTTCTCGCCTCCTTGGGCTTCATCGAAAACTCCGAGGAATTTTATCCGGGCGATTACGTGAAAGCGTGGGCCGAGCAGCACCGCGATTTCGTGGAGAAGAACCGGGAACGCCCCGAAACCGTCGGCGAGCGGGCGGCGGACGACTTTATGGAAGGGATTCGGCGGGTCGTCGAGAAAAAATCCGGCATACTGTTCGATCGCTACACGTCCGAGCGGAGCATTCGGAGAAAGAAATTACCTGAGAAGGCCCTGCAGGCGCTCCGGAAATCCGGCAAGGTGTATGAAAAAGACGGCGCCGTCTGGCTTCGGACGACCGATTTTGGCGACGACAAAGATCGGGTGATTGTGACAAGTAAAGGATTGCCAACCTACCTCTTGGTCGATGCCGGCCACTATTTAGAGACGAAAAAACGGGGATTCGACTGGAAAATCAACATCCTGGGGCCGGATCACTACGGCTATGTTAAGAGGATCCAGGCGGTTGCCGATATTTTAAAACTCGAGCGATCCGATGTCGTGATAACCCAAGCAATCCTCATTAAACAGGGGGACGAGTTCGTGAAAATGTCCAAGCGCAAGGGTACGTTCGTGACATTCGAGGATCTGGTGGATGAAGTGGGTGTAGGCGTGGCCAGATTTTTTTTCTTGTCGGCTTCAACCAATTCCCATATTGATTTCGATCTTGCGCTCGCTAAAGAGAAATCATCGAAAAATCCGGTGTTCTACGCTGAATACGCTTATGTTAGAGCCAAAAAGATACTCGCGAAGTCGGGTCGCAGGGCAAGTGGAGGAAAGAGCGGTCTTGAGCCGCTCGATGCTCCCCCGGAGAGAGCGTTGATGTTTGTCTTATCGCGCCTTCCCGACGTAGTCAGGAAAGCGGCCGATACACTTGACGTGAGTCGGCTTGCCAAGTATGCACTTGATCTGGCGGCCAACTTCCATAATTTTTACGAGAAAGAGAAGGTTATGGGCGGGGAAAACGAGAAAGCTAAACTGGCCTTGGTTGCCGCTTCCGCGATCGTCTTCGGTAACGTCTTCCGTCTCCTCGGCATCGTGCCGCCGGAGGAAATGTAGTGGCGGAATTTCAAAATCCAAATTTCAAATGTCAAAATTTGGGCTTTAGGCTTTGACATTGATTTGGCATTTGTTATTTGAGCTTTGTCATTTTTCCGAGTAAAATAAGCATCAATGCTTGATGATTCTGACAAGTTCTCTCTGCCGGAAGTTGAAGAGAGAGTCCTGAAATTCTGGAAGGAGAACGATATTTTTGGCAAATCGCTGAAAAAGAACAAATCGAAGAAAAAATTCGTCTTTTACGAAGGCCCCCCGACGGCCAACGGCCGGCCGGGCATCCACCACGTTTTGGGGCGATCTTTCAAGGATATAGTCTTAAGGTATAAGACTATGTCCGGATTTTACGTTCCTCGACGCGCCGGGTGGGATACGCACGGCTTGCCGGTCGAAATCGAAGTGGAAAAGAAGCTGGGGCTGAGATCGAAGCGGGAAATCGAAGAGTACGGCATCGCCGCTTTCAATAAAAAATGCCGGGAGTCGGTCTGGGAATATAAGGACGAATGGGAGAAAATCACCGAGCGCATTGGATTCTGGCTCGACATGGACCATCCGTACGTCACCTACGAGAAGAACTACATGGAAACTTTGTGGTGGATATTTTCCGAGGTCAACAAGAAAAAACTTTTGTACAAGGGCCACAAGGTCGTCTCGTGGTGCACGCGCTGCGGAACGGCCTTGTCGTCTCACGAATTAGCTCAGGGGTACAAAACGACCGAGGATGCGTCCGTTTACGTGAAATTCAGGCTTTGGCCGAACCAAGCGATCGGACGGAGTTTTACGACCGACGAAAAAACATACATCCTTTCGTGGACCACGACGCCCTGGACTCTGCCGGGGAACGTGGCTCTCGCGGTAGGCGATAGTATAAAGTATTTAGTAGTTGGTATCGAGGGGAGCGACGAAAAATACATTATTGCCTCTCTTTTAGCAGAAAAAGTGCTGAATACTAAATATAAAATACTGAATATTTTTAGCGGCAATGATCTTGTGGGATTGACCTACGAGCCGCTCTTCGACGTTCCGAAATTGAAAACGGAGAAATCGTATAAGGTTTACCCCGCCGACTTCGTAACGACGGAAGACGGCACCGGTGTCGTCCATACGGCCGTTATGTACGGCGAGGACGATTACCGGCTCGGCATGAAGGTTGGTTTACCGGCGTACCACACGGTTGATGTCTTGGGCAAGTTTACGGTCGATGTGCGGGAACTGGCGGGTTCATACGTGAAGGCGAAGGAAACGGAAGACGCGATATTCGGGTATTTAAAAATTAAAAATTCGTTATTAAAAATTGAGTCTTATGCTCACGAATACCCGTTTTGCTGGCGGTGCGGAACGCCGCTTCTGTACTACGCCCGCGATTCGTGGTTCATCGGCATGAGCAAGCTGAAGCAAAAACTCATCGCATCCAATGCAACGATCAATTGGATCCCGGCGACGATCAAGCAGGGAAGGTTCGGCGAATGGCTGAGGGACACCAAGGACTGGGCGATATCGCGGGAGCGATATTGGGGGACGCCGTTGCCGGTTTGGGTGTGTGGAAAATGCGGAGCGACCGAAGTCTTGGGAAGCATCGGGGAGTTGGAAAAGAAACTCGGCAAATCAAAGAACAACTATTGGGTGATGCGCCACGGCGAGGCGGAGAACAACGTGCTCGACATCATTGACGCGACGAGAACTAAATTCCACTTGACGGCGCGGGGGAGAAAGCAGGTCGAGGCATCGATCCGTAAGTTCAAGAAAGAACTTTCCCGAAAAGGCGAGAAAATCGACATCGTCATATCGTCGGATATCCTGCGAACCAAGGAAACCGACGAGATAGGTTTGAAAATATTGGGCACGGTGGAATCGAAGACGGACCGGCGACTTGAGGAGATAAACCTTGGAGCCGACTTAGCCGGATGCCATGATGAGAAATACCACGTCCTGTTCCCCACGTACGCGTCAAAGTTCGAGAAGCGCCCCGTGGGTGGAGAGTCAGTGCGGGATCTCCGGTCGCGCCTTTGGCAATTTCTCAAGGAATGCGAATCGAGATACGAAGGAAAGAATATTCTCCTCGTGACGCACGAATATCCCATCTGGATGCTGTTTCAGATCGCCGAAGGGTGGAGTGAGCGGGAAGCCGTCGCCGAAAAAGAAAAGCTGGGCGACGATTTCGTGAAGTTCGCCGAGGTCAGGAGGCTCGGCTTGAAAATGGTACCGCGAAACGACACTGGTGAGATCGACATTCATAAGCCGTATGTCGACGAGGCGGTTTTCCCGTGCCGATGCGGCGGGACAATGAAGCGAATTTCCGAGGTCGCGGACGTATGGTTCGATTCCGGCTCGATGCCGTTCGCGGAGGATCATTATCCGTTCGACGCGAAAAAAATAGATTTCCCGGCCGATTACATTGTTGAAGGAGTCGATCAAACGCGTGGTTGGTTTTACACGCTCTTGGCTGTCGCGACGCTTTTGGGGAAAAAGGCACCCTATAAGAACGTTATTTCTTTCGGTTTGGTTTTGGACAAGAACGGGCAAAAAATGTCCAAATCGAAGGGTAACGCCGTAAATCCGTGGGATGTGATCCAAAAATACGGAGCTGACGCCCTGAGGTGGTATTTTTATACCGTGAATTCGCCAGGCGAGCCGAAAAAATTCGACGAGGCGGACCTTGGAAAAGTTCTCCGGCAGTTTATTTTGACGATCTATAACTCGTACGTCTTCTACAAAACCTACGCTGATAAAAATTCGAAATACAAAATACCAAATACGAAATGCAATAATGTCCTTGACCGTTGGATTCTTCTTCGGCTCAACGAGACCGTCGGCGCGGCGACGAAGAAGATGGACTTATATGACGTCGGCGGGGCTGGCAAATCTATTGAGGATTTCGTGGGCGATCTCTCGAGGTGGTATATCCGCCGGTCGCGAAGACGACTCCAGAGGTCGGACGACAAAAAGGATTACGCCGCCGCTTCGGCCATCCTCGGATATTGCCTCGCGGAGCTTGCGAAGCTCATTGCTCCATTTATGCCGTTTTTCGCCGAATCGCTTTACCGGTCCGTGTTGCCGAAGGGAAAACTCTCGGTTCATCTGGAGGATTGGTCTTCGGCTAAAAATCCGAAATCCGAAATACGAAATTCGAAATTATTGAGCGACATGAAAATGATCCGCGAACTGGCGAGCGCGGCGCTCGCCAAGCGCGCCGAATTGGGGATCAAAGTCCGACAGCCCCTCGCTTCGCTGAAAATTCGATCCGCCGACTGGCGGACGAAATTCTCCGAGGAATTGCTCAGTATTTTGAAGGATGAGATCAACGTGAAAGAGATCGTTTTTGATCGGAAGATCAAAGAAGATTTCGTCCTTGATACGAACATAACCTCCGAATTGAAAGAAGAGGGGACAATAAGAGAACTCATAAGGATGATACAAGACTTGCGTCAGGACGGCGGATTGACGCCAAAAAACAAGATAACTCTCTTCATTGAAGCGTCTTCCGACGTCATGGCGCTTGTTGGCAGGAACGGCAAATCGCTCGCCAAGGAGGTCAATGCCGTTGACGTGATCATGAGACGCTCCGAAAAATTCGACATCGAGCTGGAATCAAAACTTGACGGCGAGCCGGTCTGGCTTGGGATTATTAAGAGGTAAAGTGTTTTTTACTTTACTTTTTTGGCTATTTCAAATGCCAAATCTTTGATCTCCTCGAGGAGCTTTTTCGGTATTTTGGGCAGATTTTCCGCTGGCGTGCCGATATCATCGTCATCCGCCTCTTTGTGGTTCTTTTTGTAATATTCCGCTAGATCTCTTTCGGGATCGTTTGTTATTTCAACACCTTCCTCGAAGATCCTTTTGTCCTCAGAGTTATTTTCCATTATTGAATCTCCATTGTTTATTTTTGATGTCCACGAACCTGAACATCAGTTCCATCATAAAGTCATTGTTATATTCGCCGGTTATCAAGTCTATGTAATCTTCCCTACGGCGGCAATTCACGTCGAGCAATATTGGCTTTGCCGGAACGTGCGTAAGCTCGACCCGGTCATCTGACATGCCGGAACGCGATTTGACTTGGAATTTGGAATATTCCAGGCCGCCGTCAAAATTTGTTCCTATGGTGAAATCGACTTTATTTTTTTCTGGATTCAGGCCGGCGTCGTCTTCGGGCTTGGATTTAACTATCATGCTTTTCAGGCTGTACCTCCGATTCATGTCGGAAAGAGCCTCGATGACGGCCATTTCCGTCATCACGCCTCCAACCAGATTGTCGTAATTCTCCAGGCTATTCATGTATTTGGGGTATTTTTGCGTCAGCCCGTGCAAGACCTCGTGCATTTTCTCGAGAAGCTCCGATGGCTGCGTTCGGAGCTTTCGTATCACGAACATCATGTCTTGGTCCATGTAAGCCGCTTCCAATCCTTTCTTGTTCTTTTTCTTTTCAAGGATCTCTTTAGGCATGGCCTGCGACAGTTGGGATTCCAATATTGATACTCTTAAAAATCTTTCAAGGACGCCCAGATATGTCCTTGCGCTTCTTTTCTGGCTTTCGGAGAGTTCGGAATTTTCAACGTTTGCCGACCAGCTTTTCAGTTGATTCACGCCGGCTATGATGTCGGAATTTTTGTTCTCCAGTATATCGGCCGATCTGATTATTGTTTCAGCCGGTATCTTGTCCGGTACGCGCTCGTTTTCTAATGGTGATATTTCCATGGCCATGTTTGAAGATTATCCAACTATTGCGTCTCTACGTCAAATCTTAAAAAGAAAAAGCCGCTTGATTACCAAGGCCAAGCGGCTGTTTTTTTGTTGTTTGGAGGATTTAAGGCTTTTTTCCGTTGTTGTTCTTCGCTATCGCGTCGAATCTGTTCTTCCAGTCGGTGATGGACCGGGACGACTTCTTTTGGAGGTCGTCGATGTGCACTATGATGTTGCGCACTTCTTTTTCGGTCACGTCGCCGTCCTCGTACTTCTCAATCAAGGTTCTCATTGTGACGGCGTTTTTGATGCCGATTGACCTGTAGAGCCCCGTCAGGGTCCGCTGGATTTCCGTTACTCCGTTCTTTTTCTTCCGGCGTCCGGCGAGGGCCTCTTTGAGTTTTTCTACCGGTATTCCTTGGATCTCGGCAGCTTTGGGGACCGTGACGCTTCCGCCGGTCACCATTTCGAGCGCCCGCTGCACCTTAGCCCGCATCATGCGAGATTGAACATCGGTGATGTAGCGCCGGGCCATCCCACCCGGTAGTCCCAACAGTTCGCCTATTCGCTTCTTCGATTCCCCGCATTCGATGAGATTCATCACGGTGAGCTCTGTGTCGGCCTGCGTCGGAGGGAGAGATCCTCCCGTGTTGGCTTTGTAGGCCGCGGCGATCATCTCGCTCTTTGTGGTGACGTTGAGCACTTCGGCGTCAATCTCCTTTATGTCGTTCAACTCGTAAGCGTCGATCCGATGCCGTCCGTCGATCAATGTCTTGTCGGGCGCTATGAAGATGTCCGGTAATTTGATGCCGTTCTGTATCAGTTCGGCTAAGTACAGGACGTGATCCTGATTCAATTGATACCGGACAAATAGGTTCAGCTTTAGGTCCGAAATCTTTACCCTCATTTCTCGTTACTCCCTTCTGTGTTTTTCTGTGATTTTTTGTCTTCCGGTCTCATAAATCGGGCCGATTCGGCGCGCCAACCGGCACGCTTCTTTCTTATTTCCGAGAGTACTACGTAGGTACCCGGTTCCGGCCAGGTTTTTTCCGGCCAGACGGGAAGCTTGAGCGAGAACGTCACGACAATATTATCGAGTTTCTCGCACCGGCTCACGCAATACGGCCCGTGTCTTCCTTCCGGGATGATCTTATCGACCACGGCCTCGTATTCTTCCGTCAAGAACGTTTTATTCATGACTCGTCTCCTTCCTTGAGAAGCACAAGCCTTGAGTTGATGTTGTTGAGGTGGGCAGTGAGACGCGATATCGTCGCGCCGTTTGAATCACGCAGATCCTTGAGCTCGCTCTCGGAGAGATCGTTCAATTTTCCATCGTCGAGGAGATTTAAAAGTCCCCGCATGATATTTGCGACGGCGTCGTGCCTCCGGCTTTCCGGTTTTTCCGTTCCAGCTGATGCGTCGGCGCTATTCGGGATTTCTATCCTGAAGGCGTCGGCTTTGATCTTCTTTTCGTCCAGATCGTTTTTTTTGTCTTTCCACAGGTTCCACATGCCTGCCTCTTTTTGGGATGTGGGTTTGTTTGCGCCGCGGAAAGTTCGGTAGAGAGTGTTGGCCTCGGAATAGCCGATGATCTTGGCCGCTTCTTCGCCGGAGATTAATCCGTAGCCTATGAGCTCCAGGAAATTGCGGTGGGTCTTCGGCATGTTTTCGAGCTCTATGACCCTGTAACCCATAAGGTCCAGGTAGCACATGAGCTTGATGAGAGTTTCGCCTCCGGGAGGCGTGAACGGCTCGCGAAGCCATCTCGCGATGGTCTCCAGGCCAACGGCGCAGAAATCCGCCATCGGTTTCTTGGCCTTGAACGACCCTTTCGATCTCTCGGGCCATTTCTTGGCTAGCGCTCCAGACAGGTGT
>CAYQPG010000002.1:0-31790 GCA_964419525.1 uncultured Candidatus Saccharibacteria bacterium
GCTTCTTCTTTTTTATAGTTGATGAGATCGGCTTTCGCCCGCTTCCATCCGTCCAAATACTCGTCCCTCTCTTTTTTCAAGTTCTCGAAGTCCACGCTTTGCTCTTCTTTTTTACTCTCCTTGTTGTCTTCATCCATGAATTTGATGATTGTTTATTTTTATTTTTCCATCGACTCGTTTAATGTTTCGAAAAATCCCAAAGGCTTGGAATAGTCCATTCTCTTGGGACCTATGGTCAATATCAAAAAATCGTCATTGCCCAATCTCAAACAATTGGCTATGACCGCGACCTCGCTGCTCCTCACGAAAGGGTTGCGACCTATGAAAACTCTGGGCCATTCGTCGCTTGGATCGAGGAACTCAGCCTTGATCCTCCTCGGCAGCATCTCGAAGTCCTTCACGACGTTCACCAATTCCTCTTTGTCGTCGACGTCCAAACTGTCCAAGAGATCGTAAAGACCGCTGGTCCAAAGGCCATGATTGACGGCCTCGTAGCCTATGCTGAGCATCCCAAGATCGTTGGACATTTCTTCTATGAAGGAATTAACCTCGCCTTTCAGGAACTTAAGGATGGCGCCCTGGTATTCCGAATCGGCGTAATTGATTCTAAGGTCGTTTTTCAAGAGTTCTTCCACCAGAAATCGGTAAGCTTTATCGGAAGGAAACCGGCCGCCGGAAGGATGCGTCTGGTAAAAATATCCGGCTTCGGACAAATCGTTCAATTCCCATCTTATCATGGCCGGTTTTATCCCGAAATCATGCGATTCGTAAAGACCCTCGGAAGTGATGGATTTGCCGGTCCTTATGTAATCGTTTATGGCCGCTTTCAGTATTTCCTTGGTTCTGTCCTTTACCATTATGGGTAATTATAGATTAGCACTCAAAGTTGTCAAGCGCTAAAGGAGGGGGTCGGATATCTTATTCTGCTCGCAAACACGCTATGCTAAACCCCAGCGAGGTTTAGCCGCTCGCTCTCGGGTTCGCTCTTTCGCTTCGCGAAAACCTTGCCCGCTCACCCTCCGAGACGGTTTGCTCACAAAATAAGATATCCTCCTGGGGGTTGATAAAACAAAAAGGATGCCATTGTGCAAAATTGGCATCCTTGAACATTCATCACTGGTATGCGGCAGGCAACTCCTTGGGTTGGAAAAACTCCTCATCAACAACATTCACCACGCAATGCGCAAATCCATCCTCGCAGTCCTTGCCGCTGTATCCTCCTTCATACCAGCTGCCCCACAGCCTCGTTGTTAGCTTCAGCTTATACTTGATCGGGGGGCGATTCCAGTACTGTTTGGTGAAAGAGAGAAGACCATCTGAGAAGGTGAAGTTGGTTATCTGCGATTCCCCGAATGGGTCCATCATCATGCCTGCCAAACCGGGATGACCATCAGTGCGGGAACCCACGACACCCGAGAATGTCGCGTAGTTATAGGTTTTTTGTACCGTAGCACGTTCCCCCATTTCCGGATCATTCACGATGCCCAGCCCAGTGCCTTCGTAGAAGAAAACCCCGTGGAGAAGATATACCTTTTCCATCTAGACCTCCTTTTATGCTTTTGTGAAACAGAATTTTTGTTTAAAATTCAGTACTGCGTCGTGGCTATTGTTATAAACTATACCTGATTACCAGTCAATGCGCGGGGGGCCTGGCTCATAACGCGCTTCACTCGCGGATTTTTGAACCCCCTCCAACAAAGGAGTGCCATGGACTAAGATTTGATGATTTTATAATGCAACTGAATCTCTTGATCGGTAATTTGCTTTTGATCAAGAAATTCTAGTTTCCGCTCAAAATTTTTGTCTCTAAAGAGCGGTATACCTTTCCCGAATATTGTCGGTTCAATATCAAGATAAATTTCATCCACCAAATCCTCTACAAGAAAAGCCGCATTAAGTAAGCCACCTCCGGCGACGATTACCTCGGAAAAATCCTTTAACAACGTTAAAGCCTCTTTGGGAGATCGAGCAATAATATGGTTTGAGGCTAGTGTTGGAAAAGTTTTATCCGATACGACTATCAGTCTTACGTTTTTAAGTTCGGAAAAATCAGGCTGTTTTGTGAGAATATCGTATGTGCGGTGGCCAATAATAAGATTACCCGCTCTTTGCACGGTCCGACTATAACTAGTCCATTCCTCTCGTGATATCCAACTGGTATCGTCATCGCTTTTGGCAATAAAACCGTTCGGAGTTATCGCCATGTATAAAATCACTTTCATGCTTTTATTTTACCACACATGCGCAGAGAAGGATTCAAAACTTTTCTCTTAGTAACGGTCACGCCACCTCGGAGTTGCAGCACTGCTCGTAGTGGACGATGTTCGAGCGATCCTCTTAGTTAGCCGGAAATTGATCTAATCTCAATTTTCTTGCGGCAGAAGGCGATGTTACCCTGACAACCTTTGATGGATCGGTGTGTTTAAGTGCCTTCTCGATTCCCAATCTTTCGTTACGGGCTAGAACAACCCACAGAAACTTCATATGAAATTCCTCAAGGGCTTCCTTGGGTAACTCGGGGCGGCTCTCTTTACGGTGTTCTACCCAACGACGTAAAACCCTCCAGGCACACAGCAGACCTGGATAATCGAGATAGATTATTAAATCAGCGGCTTTTAGCCGATCTGCAAGTGCTTCATCAACGTATCCCTCGATAATCCATTCTTTATTCTTCACTAAGAGTTCGCGTTGTTTTTCAATGTATTCTGTTTCGGGAACCGCCTCCCAGTTTCCTTTCCAGAATAGAGTATCCATATGGAAGACTGGCAGCCCAGTTTGTCTTGTGAGCTCCCGAGCAAATACGCTCTTCCCTGATCCACTGATCCCTATGACTGCAATTTTCTTGGGGTTCATATTATTATAATATCAGAAAACTGCTATGTGGTTTTTGTGCACTCCTGGTACAGGATGTTCGAACTTTTTTCTGAACAAGGTACGCGAGATAGCTATTCCCGGAGTGCTAAATATTCTTGAACGCCTTTAAGCCAACCACCTTTAAAATAGTTCTCGGGCTTGAAGTTTTTCGGGTCAACCCAGAGAAATTCGGTGTGCCTTTGGGAGATTTTTATTTCGCCACTATTCAAGGTCCCAGAGTATCCGACGGCGAAGATCCTCACAGTCGGATTGCCAGAAATCGCCTCTTGGCGCTCGTGACGCATAAAAACAACGGGCTTGCCAATAGTGTATCGGACATCATCTCCAAGCTCCTCCGACATCTTTCGCTTGATGATTTGATCAAGTGGCGTTTCAAATTCATCTTTCTTTATCCTGCCTCCCGGCAAATCCCAGTCTCCAAAATTGTCTTTCAGAATAAGCAGCTTCCCCTCCCGTTCGAGAAATACCTTCACCGCTACAAAATATGTGTCTTTGTCGTTCATTGTTATCACTCAGGTTCTGTTACCGAATCGGAATTGTTGGTATCTTCAATCCCTTCTTCTTTGCGTAGAAATTCAAGGTGAATTTGGAGCCGGTCGTCCATTTCATCGATTCCTTGATCATGGATTCGGCAACTTCCTGGATTGTCATGGGTATGATTTTAACAACTTCATCTTTTTGCAGAGTCATACTGTTAATCTCGTCCTTGCTGATTTTAGTTTCGTAGAGGCCGAAGTAATGGACCACTTGCAGTTTTCTCGTCGGAACCCGCTCGTCGGCGTAAAAGACTCCGACTTTTTCCAAGTGAGCCGTTAATCCAAGTTCTTCTTTCAATTCCCGGGCTGCCGCTTCATTATAGGTTTCTCCTCTACCAACGTGACCAGCAGATGAATGGTCCAAGTTGCCGTCCTTCTTTCTGAGATTTATCAATAATCTTCCTTGATCGTCAAATACGAAGATTGCAGCAACTCGATGTGCATATCCAAGTGTATGTGCTTCTTCTCTTGTTGTGGTGCCTATTATGTTATCGTTCTCGTCAACGCGATCCAATAATTCTTCCATCGTGGTTATATTATGCAATAAAAACTCCCATCTGAAAAGATGGGGGTTTATGACTCAAGCGGCAATTTTTACACCGCCTCCTTAAGTTCTATTTCGATCCGGGTATCGCAATCTTCGTCGCCGATTTTTTCGGTACTGTTGAGCCACACTTTCTCCGGCACCGCTTTGTAGATGCGGCGCGGCTTAAGATCGAGAAAACGGCTCACGTCTCTCAGTGTCTTCTTCTTCCGCGTGTAGAGGAGATAGATCGCCTTCGTCATCTCCCTCGGATCGGTGACGACCGACGCTTGTGCTTGAACGTATACGCCCTCCCCGGTTCCTTCGGGAACAGTCGAATTGTAAATAACGAGAAATACGTTCGGATTCACAGCGATATTCTTGCTGTGCTGGGTCGCGCGGGGCGAGACCCAGTAAAAGGTGTAGTTGTCTTTATCATAGGCCGAATACACGGGGCTGTTCCACGGCTTGCCTTCCGGAGTGACGGTCGCAATCGTGATATAGATTATCTTCTCGATAATCTCTTTCGCGCGTTTTACCAATACTTCTTGCATAGAATGATTATATCTCTTTATAACAGCCACCCCAAATTTTGGCCTCCCGCTCTCCAAAGATTCTGGGGATAACTAAAAAGCAGTATAGATGCGGTCGAGGGATATTCCCCGGCCGAGGTATGATTCCGCGAGGAGATTCCGAATGGTAAACAATAATCTGACGTTATCTTTCCACTTGGCGTCCGCCAGGGAAAGATCGATAAATTCCAGGCTTCGCTCCAAGATATCGTTCTTGAGCTTAGGGTTTTCTTGCTCATACAACGAAGCGCGCTTTACCTCCGAAGCGATGTGTTTCAGTTGTTCGTTCTTGGAAAAGCTTTGCCAGCGTTCTTGAGACATGGTACGAGAATTTCTAATTACTCTAATTAACCTAATGACTAATTAATAACTTCACTAACAATTTTCTCAATTGACGCCCTTATGCTCTCATCTCCGATGTCCATTCCCTTATTGCCTTGGGCAGGGCGGATATTGATCAGGGAAATAAAATCGATATGGCCATCGGGGTAGATATTGATGCCCCAGATATCTTTGGACGACGAACCATTCTCGATAAGCTCCTCCGCGCAGTCGACGTGAAACTCGCCGCCCACGGAAACTGCCTTCTTCGCTATATCAACGGCTGCTTTGGAAAACGGCTGCTCTATTGAACTCTTGGGAAGCTTGCCCTCAATAATCATGAAAATACTTTAGCAAGGAATCGATTTCTACGCCACCTCGGAGTTGTAGCAGGACCCACTGCCCTGAGAGAATACCTTGTTTTGCGATCAAACCGTCTCGCAGGACGAGAAATAACAAGAGGAGCCACGCCCGTGTTTTCTGAAGTAACTCTCGGAGGTTCAGAAGCTTGATACGCGAAGTGTTTCTGAACCGAGAGCGTAGACGGTCATTTCTCGCTGGAAGAAACGAGCCGTCGGTAATTCAGGAAATACGGGCGGGGCGACGAAACCCTACGGACAGGCGGCGGCGACCGTCGTAAGGGTTCCGGAAGCATTAACGCCGATAAGGAAGCAGGTGCCGCCGGGAGCCATGAGAACCGGGCCTTGGGCGGAACTCGTGAAACCGATATTGCCGTTGGCCTTCATGGCCGTCGCCCCGGAAACTCCCGAACCGGAAAGCACCTCGCCGCCGACGTTCAAGTTGCCGCTAAAATAGCCGTTCCCCCACGGGTTCACCACCGAGCCAAAATCAAGGCTGGTGGAACTGGCCGGATAGAGCGAGGAGTCGAAAGTGGCCGCCGAGATTCTGGCTACAGCCACCTGCAACGACTGGCTGAATTGACTGGCGGGATTGGGATTATTGTAGGCCAACGACAGATTGAGCTGGACTATGGCCGCTCCGCCCGGACTTTCATATTTGGTAACGGAAAAATTCGTGACATTTACGCTCGAGTTCGTCAAAGCGACCGGCGAAGAAGAACCTTGCTGCATGTAGACAGCCGTGCCGCTCGAGTAGACCAACGTTGGATCAGATGACGACGAGGCCATTCTTAGATCGAGAGTCGACGTGGTTACGCCGTCGGTCATATCCACCAAACTCGAACCTTGGACCAATTGCTTCACGACGCTCGAGACGAAGCTTACTTGATGATTGACCTCATTCACGGCGCTTTGCCTTAATTGTATCCTGGTAAAGGTCGTGAGTATCGCGACCAGGAATATCGCCGTCACGGCGAAAATAGCCACGTATATGAGCAACTCCACGAGAGTGAATCCTTTCTTCATTGTATTTATTAATTATACTATACCCCAAACCCCGAACCCTATTCCCTGTACCCTATTTGTAATAGATCCTGTCCGGCACCCTGAAATCAACGTAGGATACCTTGCTGAAATCCATGCGCGAGGAAAGGTTACTTAGAATATATCCGAGGTTGTCGGGCACGAAATCAAAACTGAAATAAAATGTCGGAGCGTTCACGAAATGAACTTGCCATTCCCTGAGAGACAGATCGCTGAAATCTATCTCCGAAATGGCAAAATTGTTCAATTTCAATATGTTCACCGTATTGAGGAAGTTATTGAACCAATTCGCCTCAGGCAGGACGTCTTCTCCCAAAATCAAATGCCTGCTCGTGAAATCGTTGATCTTCAATATCAGTGGTCCTTGAACGTCCGGCGAAGGCGCGAAAATAATGCCGCTCTTATCGAAGACAAAACAATCCGTGCTCGTCGCTTCGCAGATCACGCCAAAAGGCGTCCGCGGCGTCGCTTCTATGGATACCGTTCTACCCATCAGGTCCGCGTTGACGTTAAGTTTTTTTATCTCCGGCAGGCTTCCGAGAGAACTTGGTTTTTGACCCAGGGACCAAAACAAAATATTACCGGGACCGAGGAGAGCCCTTAATTTATTGGTTAACATCTGATTTTCCAGGCGCGACATTAAACTGCTGTTCGAAACGTTCGTTTGATTCAGAAATTTCACGCTTGAAACGTTAAGTTCGCTCCAGGATATTATGACTTTGGCCAAAAAAACGAGAAGAAGGAGGAAAAGCGACAAGGCCGAGATCAGTATCCAGACCTTGAGCTTCTTTTTTCTTCCGCTGCGATATTCGCCGATCTTGTAATTCTTCGGGATTTCCTTCATTACAGGTTATTTTAACACTTGCACTGGAAATGAGTAAGAATCCAAGGAACCGGATGCCGAAGCGACGATGCGTACGTCGTAATTTCCAGGCTCGGTCCAGCTGTGAGATATGACCGTGACTTTATCGAGACCGCTTCCTACGCCGTTCTCCATGGAACCGTCTCCCCAGTTCGCCTCATAAGACCCGTCGGCTATCAAAGAGATGGCGATCGGTACATTCACGTGGGTCAAGAGCGAAACAGTTGGAGGCGGTACGCTGTAAGAACCGTCGGTCGACGACGGGGCCGGCAAGACCTGATTATTAAAGAAATTGGATTCAGTCGATGCCGTTCCAGACGCTGTGCCAATCGGCGTCGACGAAACACCCATCAGGCTTTCGCCCAGCGAATACAAGCCCCCACCCGCCCATTTTGCCAGATCCGATACATTCTTATTTATGGCAGCTTGAGCGCCGGAAATTACGGAGTTTTTTGCTTGATTAAGTACTTGAGAACCACTTTTTTGAGCTTCCGATGCGGCCTTGGATATTCCACCCGACAGATACCATTTGTAATAAACCAAAGAACCGGCGTATATGGCCCCCGCGAGGCACACGATACCCAAAAAAAACTTCAATAACTTGGCCATTTTAAGCCTTTATTATGTCCTTTCCAAGATAATTTTTTAGAACCTTCGGCACTTCTATCTCCCCGTTCTCCGTTTGATAATTTTCTATGATGGCTATAAGCATCCTGCCTATGGCAAAACCGGTGGCGTTCAAGGCGTGAAGGAGCTCTTTCCGGCCTGCTTTGTTCTTGTACTTGGCGTTTATGCCCCGCGTTTGAAAGTCAGTGGTGTTGGAGCACGAATGCGTTTCGCGATATTCGCCGTTTTCACCCTGTCCCGGCATCCAAGTCTCAATGTCGAACTGCCTGGCGTCGGTCCAGCCCATGTCGCCGGTGCATATTTCCATGACCCGGTACGGCAACTCGAGCGATTGCATCAGTCTTTCCTGCATGCTCGACAGGAACCTGTGCTCTTTTTCCGAATCTTCAGGTTTAACGAAAGAGTACATCTCGACTTTATCAAATTGATGGACCCTTAGTATCCCCTTAGTGTCTTTTCCGTAAGAACCGGCCTCTCTCCTGAAACAGGTCGAGAATCCGACGTACCTCCTCGGCAGGGACGATTCATCGAATATCTCCCCTCTACCCAACGGACCGAGGGTATGTTCGGCACTGCCCACGAGATAAAGCTCGTCCTTGGGCAGGAAGTATTTGTCCTCCTTCTGATCGGCCGCGAGTCGTCCCATTTCTTTATAGACCTCAGGAATTATCATGACCGGCGGGACGACGGGAACGAATCCCTCCTTTATCAAAGTGTCGAAAGCGAGCCTTACGAGCGCAAATTCCATCAGGGCCGCGTCTCCCATAAGATAGCCGAAACGGCTGCCGGCTATTTCAGTGGCTTTCTTGACGTTTATGATGCCCAGATTCTCAGCCAGCGTCAGATAGTCCTTGGGCTTGAATTTGAAATCTCTTTTCTTTCCAATCTCTTTTGAGACCTTGTTTTCAGATTCATCTTTGCCGATCGGAACGTCGTCAAACGGCAAATTGGGCAGCTTGTTCAATATATCATCCCTTTTGGAGGACAAGACGTCACGCTCCGATTCTATGTCGCTTATCCTCTGCTTCAAAAGCTGAGCCTTACTCAAAAGGTCCTGGCTTTGATTCTGGCTCATCTCGCGGCTGACCAGGTTCTGCTCGGCCGAGAGATCGTCCAAAGCCTTGGTCTTGGAACGCCATTCTTCGTCCAGGCGCAAAAACTTGTCGACCAATTTGGCGTCGATCTTCTTTCTTTTTATCCCTTCCTTGACCCGGTCGGGATCGCTTCTTATCAAATTCACGTCCAACATAGGTTTGTTTTTTATTTATCGTTTTTCCTCATCAACGGGAAATAAACCGTTTCCCTTATGGGCTTGTCCATGAGCACCGAGAAGAATCTTTCCGACATCCCGAACCCGCCGGCGGGAGGCATGCCGTACTCAAGCGCCTCCACGAAATCCTCGTTCATCATTTGAGCTTCCTTGTCGCCCTTTTCCCTCAACGAAGACTGTTCTTCGAATCTTTTTCTTTGATCCGTCGGATCGTTCAACTCGGAGAATCCTTTACCGAGCTCGGTACCGGCCGCCATCACTTGGAATCTTTCGACTTTCTCCGGTTGGCCGGGAATACGCTTAGCGAGAGGCTCCAGCTCGACCGGCGGATTGACCAGAAACGACGGCTGGATCAGATTGGGCCTCACGGTCTTCTTATAGATCAGGTCTATCAAGCGCCCCCGTCCGGCGTCCTTGCCGAGATCCAGTTTCAAGCTCGAGGCCTTCTTTTTCAGATCGTCCAGGGAAACCGATCCTATATCCAAGCCGGCGTATTTTTTGAACAGGTCGAAGTATTCGTACTTCTTCCACTTTTTGCTCCAATCTATCATCACGCCGTCTTTCTTGGTCTTCATCGAACCGCAGACGTTTTTTATCGTCTTCTTATAAAGCTTCTCCACAAGCGCCATCATGTCGTTGTAATCGGCATAAGCCCAGTAGGCTTCCATCTGCGTGTAATCCTGCAGGTGTTCCTTGTCTATTCCTTCATTCCTGAAAATGCGCCCTATTTCGAAGACCTTTTCGAATCCTCCGACCAGCATTTTTTTCAACGGCAATTCCAGCGAGATCCTTAGGTAGAAATCCTCGTCAAGGGCGTTCATGTGCGTCACAAAAGGCTCCGCTTCGGCGCCGCCGGGGACGGATTCCAAAACAGCGTTTTCAACTTCCAAAAACCCTTCCGCCGTCAAAAAATCCCTGACGGTCTTCCAAAACAGGCTTTTTTTCTTGAACACGTCCCTGACTTCGGGATTCAAAAGAGAATCCAGATATCTTTTTCTCAATCTTGTTTCAATGTCTTCCAATCCGTACCATTCTTTGGGTATGGGCCTCAGGCTTTTCGAGATTATCGAACCTTCCTTCACTAAAAGGCTTTTTTCTCCTTTCTTGGTCTTGAAGAGGCCGCCGTGAACGGAAACAAAATCGCCGGCATCCAAGCTGCTCTTCATGTCCCGGAAATTCTTCATTTCTTTCTTGCTAAACACCAATTGAAGATGCCCCGACTCGTCCCTCAGGTCGGCGAAAATTATGCCGCCTTGATCCCTCAGACCGAATATCCTTCCCGTCAAATTAATCTTTTTCTTGGCCTTTTCCAGTCCGACGAACTCCTTGAGCGCTCGGCTTAATGGAAAGCTTCTTTTAACCCTGGGCGGATAAGGATCAGCCACGGAACTCCATCTGGCGAGTTTTTGTTTCCTTTCTCCAATTATGTCTTCTAACATTTATTTGACTTATTCTATTTTCAAGATCATGTACTCCGATTTGCCCTTGGGCGTCTCTATCGTCACGGCATCTCCCATCTTCTTGCCCAGGAGCTTGTTCCCTAGCGGCGAAGCGTTGGATATCAAACCCTTGGCCGGATCCGCTTCATTCGATCCGACTAACGTGTAAACCACCGTGCTGTCTCCGTTCTTCCTAAGACTCACGTTGGAGCCTACCTTCACGGTTTCGCTGCCGCCTTTTTTGTCTATTATGACGGTGTTCTCCAGGAGGTCTTCCAGGTCAGCTATCCTCTTCTCCAGAAGCCCCTGCTCCTCCCTGACCGCCTGATATTCGGCGTTTTCCGACAGATCTCCCAATTCCTTGGCGTGCCTCAGGCGTTCACCTACGGACTGCCGCCCTTTCGTCTTGAGATCACTAAGCTCCGCCTTGAGCTCTTCGAACCTTTCCTTGGTTAAATAATTCTTGGCCATCTTGATTTTGGTCTAAAAATGAATGATTAGCGACTTATTTTGCCTTTGCCATGCGATTTTCATAATACCACGAAAGTACGTCCTTTGCCACCGGTACCGCGTTGGAGCTGCCCTCCTTGGCGTTTTCGACCAGGACCAACAAAGCTATCTGAGGATTGTCCACGGGAGCGAAGGCCACGAACAAGGCGTTGGTCCTCGTGTTATTGTTCGTCTGCGCCGAGCCGGTTTTGCCGGCCACCGTCATCGGAAGGTCGTGGAGCGAATAAGCGGTGCCGTAAGGCTTAGCCACCGTATCGGTCATGGCCTTCTTGATTATCGGCAGATATTGCCCTATCTTGCCGCTTAGATCGCTCAATACTTCCTTCTTATTCTGATACACGACGTTTCCGTTGGCATCGACTATATCGTTCACGACGCGCGGCTTGTAAATCACGCCGCCATTGGCCAACGTACTTACGACGTTCAAAAGTTCAATGGGCGTCACGAGAAGATAACCCTGACCTATACTCACGTTATACGTATCACCCAATCTCCAGACGGAATGTTGGGTTTTTTCCTTCCAGTCCGGGGTCGGAAGGAAACCGGATGCTTCACCTACGAGATCTATTCCGGTGGGCTTGTTTAAAAGGAAGTTCTGCCACCATTCGTTGAGGCGAGTTATGCCCAATCCTTGCTGATCACCGTAGCCGCCACCTACGGCGTAGAAGTAAACGTCGCTCGATTTGGCTATGGCCGAATACAAGTCGACCCAACCCTGGTACTGCCAATCCAGGAATTTATTGGGATGCGACGGATCATAAGGGTTGGGAACGTAAATATACCCAGGAGAGAATATCTCATGATTGGGGTCCAGTATGCCCGAGGCAAGAGCTCCCACCGCGTCCAGTGGTTTTATGGTCGAGCCCGGGCTGTAAAGGCCGGAAATGGCACGGTCGAAAAGCGGTTGATAGGGGGCATTCAAATAATTCCCTATCTGATTGGGGTCGTAGGACGGGATGCTGAAGAGCGCCAGAATCTCACCGTTCTGGGGATCCATGGCTATTCCCAGAGCGACGCTTCTTCCCAACGTTTTAAGGTCTTCGCTCAACCGGTTATAAAAATAATTTTGCAGTCCGGAATCTATGAACGTGTTAAGCGTATCGCCTTCAACTGGGTCTTTCGTCACGCTCTCGCCCTCTATCTTTCCGGCGGCATTGGTCAAAAAAACCTTCTTGCCATCTGCGCCTCTCAGGTAAGAATCGTAATATCCTTCAAGACCGGTACGCCCGACGCTGTCCTCCGGCGTCAGATTGGGGTCGCTTTTTATGTCGGCCGCGGTCGCCAAAGACGAATAGCCTATCAAATGCGAGAACGCAAACGGCGTGGTATCGATCATTTTAAAGGACGGGATGATATTTATGCCGGGCAGGCTTTTGGAGGCCAGTTCGATGAGTTCATTGTGATCAATGTCGCTCGCCAAAGCTATCTTATCGGTCGGACCGAAATTCTTGCCTTCGAGTTCGGCGGAAACGCTCGCCGGGTCCAAGCCGAGGATCCGGCTCGTTTCGCTCAGGACCTCGTTTTTTGAGCTTGTTTCCTTGGGAAGTTCCGACGGCGATATGAAGACGTTAAACGACGGCACATTCTCCGTCAGAGGATCGTCGAATCTATCGTTGATTATTCCCCGGGGAGCCACTTCCACGCTCAAGTTGCTTATATTGGACATGGCCTTATCGATATAAAAACCGTACCGGAACAATCCTATGTAGAAAGTTCTGGCCATCACGCCGGCGAATATGAGAAGTACGATCAAAAAGAAATATTTGAAAGCTCTGTCTCCCAGAGGTATTTCCAAAAACTCTTCCTCGGCGTACTCGTCGGTCAAAACGTCGCTTAAGTTAAGGTCTTCTTTCTTCATCTTGTTTCAATCAATTGATTTTCCTTAAAGCCGGCCAAAGAACCAGTGATATGGCCAAATTGTACGCCATTTCGCCTAATACGTAACTGAATTCAAAAGGCGTCCTTAGAATAAGGGACGTCGCAAGATAAAACACGGCGACACCGGCGATCTGGAGCACCACGAAGTCGAGCAGCCAATTGCCGGTAAGGATCTTGCCGACATAGAAAAAAATCATGAAGATGGCGAACAAAACGATTTCTTCCGCGAGCCAGAAGTTAGTTATCAGAAAGGCAAAAACGATAAAAATGATCGACAAGAAAAGAAAACTCAAGAAATCCGGCCTTCTAGACGACCTCAAGCTTGAGAGCCAGGCAAAAAGCAAAACGGGCAAGTCTGGATTTATGCCGCCGATAGCGAGGACCCTCGAAAAGGAAACGAAGATGAGCAGGATCGTTAATATCGACAGGGACAACAATGCGTAAATATCCTTCATCACTTTGAAAATAAACTATTTGAAATCGGTTATCACGAAAACTTCGTTCAGATATGACAGATCGAAAAGAGGCCTGACTTTGGCGCTAAGCCATAGATCGTTATTGGTACTCTCCACGGAGTCCACGTAACCTATCATGATGTTGATCGGGAAATCGCTGTCGGCGTTCAATATTGCCATACCGCTGGTGGTGGTGGAATTCTTCGGTATGAAATCCAGATAAGGCGAAGGTCCGCCGGTCAGGAGACCGCGGATCTTGTTGACGCCTATGAAGACGGAACTTTTCCACGAGGGGTCGAAAAATGTGTCGACTTGGCTTTTGTGGAGACCGACGGAAATTACCTTGCCGAGCAAAACGTTACCGGCGGCCAAGACCGGCATGCCTTCTTTGAGACCCTTGTCGGAACCGGCATCGATTATCACCGAAGAATAGTTATTGAAAGGATAGTTGGAAAAAACCTGGGCTTTCACGTAATTAAAACCGTCCATGAGGCTCGGTGATGACGTCGAGTTTTCCGCGGATGCCCTGGAAGAAGAAGCTTCGCTCTGCAATTTGAAATCCAGGAGATTGCGGTAACTCAGACCGGTTTCCGACGAACCGACGAGCGCCATTCTCACGTTCTGAAAAAAAGTGAAGATATTCTGACGGAAAAGAAGGAAAACGGCCCCTATGGCTATAATAGCCACGCCCAATATCAGCACTTTGAAAGCCTTCATATGTTAACCGAAGACGGAGAAGAGAAGTTTTCCAATATATTGCCGTAGAAACCGGAGTTCTCGGCTATGAGTCCCACTCCCCTCACGACGCAAAGCAGCGGCTCGTCGACCAAGTGGACGTTCACGCCTATTTCCTTCTCGAAAAGCTGGCCTACGCCGCGGAGCATGCTGCCGCCGCCGCATATGTAAACTCCGTTCTTGTAGATGTCTCCAGTAAGTTCGGGAGGTGTTACGTCTATCAATTCCTTAAGCGACTCGACCATCATCTTCAGTGGCTTCTGCAGCCAATATCTGACCTGCGTGTCTCTCACGTTCGATTCCTTTGGCAAACCGCTCACGGCGTCCCTGCCTCTTATGATTATATCCAGTTTTTCGGATTGAGTGACAGCCGATCCAACCGCAATTTTTATCTCCTCGGCTGTCGGTTCTCCTATGAAAAGTTTCATTTCATCTTTTACTCCCTTGATTATCTCCTGATTGAAATAATCGCCGGCGATTTTCAATCTCTTGGAGACCACTATTCCGTTCATTGAGATGATGGCCATATCGGTGGTACCGGCGCCTATGTCCACTATAAGATGCGCCGTCGGTTTCCCTATGTCGAGGCCGCTGCCCACGGCGGCTGCTATCGGCTCTTCGACCAAATAGACCTTGCTCACGCCGACTTCCTTGAACAGGTCTTCGACGGATTTCCTCTCGACCTCCGTCAAGTTGGTCGGCACGCTAACTATCGTCTCCGTGAACCATGACCAGGGGAGAGATTTGGTCTTGATGAACCTTTGGATCATTTCTTTAGCCATGTCGAAATCAGCTATCACGCCGTTAGTTATTGGATGAAGGGCGGTAACATGGGAAGGCGTTCTCGAAAGCATCTTCTTAGCCTCCCAACCGACGGCCACGACCCTGTTGGTTCTGTTGTTAAAAGCCACTATGGACGGTTCGTTCAGAACTATTCCCACGCCTTTGAGATAGATTTGCGTAGTATCCGTACCCAGATCGACACCGATAACTTTCTTGAAAATCATATGGTTGTTTATTTTTTTATCTCTTTTATAAAATCCTTTAGTTTTTCATCTTTCGACTCTTTCGCGTTCCTTCTCTTTACTTCAACCTTGTCCTGCACCATCATCTTTTCGCTGACGACCATGCGCCACGGCAGGCCGACAAGATCGGCATCGTAAAACTTCTCTCCGGCCGATACCTTCGGCCTGTCGTCGAACAATACTTCCAGGCCTGCTTTTTCGAGTTCATTGTACACCGAGTCTCCGAATTTTTTAAGCTTTTCGCTCTCGGCGCCGATCGCGAGAAGATGAATCTTGAAGGGCGCTATTTCTTCCGGCCAAACGATACCTTTCTCGTCGTGATGAACCTCCACCACGGTGCCCATCAGCCGTTCGACGCCTATGCCGTAGGAACCCATGACGACCGGCTTTAGGTTGCCTTCTTTGTCCTTGAAGTTAAGGTTAGCCGCTTCGGCGTATTTCGTTCCCAGTTTAAATATGTTCCCGACTTCGACGGTCTTCACTTTTTCAAGCACACCGCTCTTACAAGAAGGACATTCTCCGCCACTCTTGAAATCAGCTATTTCCTTGTTCCTGGCGAAACCGCACAAACGGCACAAGTAGGTCTCATCCTCGCCGGCCGGGGTTTCCACCATGAATTCATGCGAATAATTCTTGGAGAAGTCACCGCCGGACGCCTCGGTCACGTAGGCCTTAAGGCCGCATCTCGTAAAAACGTTCAAATAGGCCTTCTTGCTCTTCTCATAAAAATCGTTAAGGGAGTTTTCATCGGCATGAAAACTGTACATGTCCTTCATGGTGAATTCCCTGCCTCTCAAGATACCGGACTTGGCTCTGGGCTCATCCCTGAATTTGGCCTGTATCTGATAGACATACTTCGGCAGGTCGGCGTAGGAATCTATTATTCCCTGAGCCAAGATGGCCACTATTTCCTCGTGGGTCGCGCCCAACCCAACGTCCCGGCCCGAATGGTCCTTGAATTGATACATTATTTTAGAAAGTCCATCCCAGCGTCCGCTGGCTTCCCAGGCCGATTTCGGTTGAAGGGACGGCATTAAAAGTTCCGAGGCGCCCAAGGCGTTCATTTCCTCCCTTATGACGTTCATCGCCTTCATTCTCACCCTGAAGCCCAAAGGAAGATAGGAGTAAACGCCGGCCATCAGTTTATGGACGAAATTAGCCTTTATTAAGAGTTGAGCATTCACGGCCACCTCATCCTTCGGGTAAGCCTTCTGGGTTTTAAAGAGTATTTCTGATTGCCGCATTTGATAAAGATTCTACCAGAGAACGGGCAGGCCTTCAACAGACAAAAATTCCCAGCTTCCTTTTCTCCGATCCGCTAAGAAAAGAGAGGAGATGGCGCCAGGCGATGGGGTACTGCCACCAGAAGCACGCTCTATGAAGTAGATCCGTAATTACTCCCTGCGTTGCCGTCCGTCGGCGAAGAAATATTCCCGGACTGCCCCATGGCAGCCGCTTGATCGCCGGAACCGTTCTTGAAGCCGTCAAAGAACGCGGTCTTGGCGAGCGTCAGTATTCCAACCGCCACCAGGAACCCAATGAATATCTTGGACTTTTTATTCATGTTAATTCTTATACGACAGGTTTATTGCTTATGTTTCAAATCGCGCGTTTCTTGCCGGATTCATTGCCTGTCTTGAAGGCCGATTCCAAAACCATGTCTAATAGTTTAACGAACGAGATCCCGTAATGTTTCGCTTCCTGAGGCAAGAGGCTTATCTCGGTAAAGCCCGGAATGGTGTTTATTTCCAGCACGTAGATTTTCTTATCCTTCCCTATTATCATGTCGGTCCTGGAAAAATGCCTGGCTCCCACCAGTTTATGCGCCGAAAGAGCGATTTTTCTAACCTCCTTAAGATAAGGGGCTGGAATTCTGGCCGGCGTCACGTATTCGTGGCATCCCGTATCATATTTAGCCTTGTAATCGAAAAAGTCCCTTTGTATCGGAACGATCTCCGTCGGCAAGAGCGGAAAGGCCGTGTCGGCCGAACCGTAATCCAAAACCCCGCAAGTCACTTCCTTGCCTTCTATGTATTTTTGAACTATCACTTCCTTGAACTCGCGGAACAGGAAATCCAAAGCCGACGGCAATTCGGATTCTTTCTTCACTATCTTGACTCCGACACTTGAACCCGAAGAATTAGGTTTCAGGATCCACGGTTTGTCCAGGTGATGAACTATGCTTTCCACGACATCCTCCTTTCGGTTGTTCCAGTGGTTCCTCGTGAAATGCTGCGTCGGCGGCACTGTAAATCCCGCCGCCTTGAAGATCCTTAAGGACATGAACTTGTTCATGCCGAGAGCGCTTACCGAAGAAGTTGAACCGGTATACGGCATCCCGACCTCCTCGAGCATCCTTTGGACTGTTCCATCTTCGCCGTAAGATCCGTGCATGGCTATGAACGCCAGGTCGTAAGATCTGCGCACGTCTTCCAGCGGCAATTCCCACTCGCCTTCTCGACTCACGACTATGATCCTGCCTTCGTATTTTTCTCGCGGCAGGTTTTTCAGGACCTCATTGCCGCTCTCAAGCGATACCTCGTGCTCATCAGACGGCCCTCCCACCAAAACCGCCACTTTTTTCTTCTTATTGCCTTTAGAGATCATACTAATGGACTATTAAATTCTTTACGTCGTTGAACGTGACGAATATCATAAGGAGTATCAAAGCCGCGAATCCGGCGCCGTTGACAACCATTTGCACCTTGGAAGATATCTTCTTGCCCCTTATCTTCTCCATTATAAAAACGAGGAAACGTCCGCCGTCCAGCGCCGGGAACGGCAGAAGATTCAAGACCGCCAGATTTATGGAAATGAGGGCTAAAAATTGTATCAAATAAGCGAAGCCTATGGATGTCGCCTTGGACGCCAAGGCCACTATGCCGACCGGTCCGGCAACGCCCTTTATGACGCTGGGATTCACGAACACGCCGGTTATGAGCGTCCACAATCCTCCCAGTATGAGGATGGAAAAATTGACGGTTTCCGAAGCCGCCAGGTAGATGCTCTTAAAGAACGGCTGCGGTGAGTATCCTATGTCCGCCAGACCGATGCCTATCTCGCCCTGTCCCGCCGGCGGATTGGATCTTTTTTCCAAACTGATGTTCAGGTTTTTGGCGCCGCGCAATATTTCGAGATTGACCGTCGCATCGCTCGAACTTTTCACCAAATCGATGAATTTAGTGTCATTGATAGGGTCGGAAAGTTTTTGCCCTCCGATCTCGATCTGCTTAATGATGTCCCCTTCCTGAAGTCCGGCTCGCATGGCGGGCGATTGGCTCTCTACGCTCGCGATCATGAGATGTTCCGGCGTACCGACCATGAAAACGACGCTCAAAAAAAGCCAGCCCAAGACGAAGTTCATGAATATGCCGGCCAATACGACTATGGACTTCTTGAAGAACGGTTTATTGACAAAAGCATCCGGGTCATCGTTCTTTTCTCCGTCCTCTCCGTAAATCTTAACGAAACCGCCGAACGGCAGCGCGTTCACGCTGTAAACCGTGTCTCCTTTCTTCTTGCCGAATATCTTCGGTGGAAAACCGATGCCGAATTCTTCCACCTTCATCTTCAGCATCTTGGCTGCCGAAAAATGGCCGAATTCATGCCCCAATATCAATAGCGCCAAACCCAAAATAACCAATACAATATCCATTGCTTGAATTATAGCTTTTTCTCCACAACTAACCAAATAAGGGGTTTCCACCCCCGACTACTCCTCTATCTCCTTGACCTTATTTTCCAAAAGCTCCTCCACGGTCCCGTTCAACTTATCGACTTCTTTTTGAATGTCTTCTTTGATCTTGAATTTTTGGTCTTCGGTCACGTCGCCGGCGTCGAAAGACGATTGCACTTCTTTATTGGCTTCGTCTCTCATGTGCCTTATTTGTATTTTATGTTCTTCCGTGACCTTCTTGACGTATTTCGCGAGTTCCTCCCTCCTCTCCTGGCTCAATTCCGGCAGAAATATCTTGATGGAGTTTCCGGCCACGTTCGCCGAAAGTTTCAGCGACGACGATTCTATGGCCTTAACGACAGATGGCACGGCGCTGAGGTCCCAAACCTGTATGTCTATCTCCCGCGGCGGATGCACCCCCACCGATCCTAATTGCTTTATCGGTACCAAGTTGCCGTAATACTCCACCTTGATGTCTTCCACCAAGGCCGAGTTGGGCCTGGAGGTCCTTATGCCCGAATAGGCCTTCTTCAAATTGGCCAGTATCTCTTCACCTCCTTTTTTTATGTCTTCTGTTTGTTTATCCATAAATGTGTAATTCTATATCGCATCATTTTCCCAATGCCGCATCTATCGCCTTCTTTTGGAGTTTCATGTTTAGATTATACCTTTTGTATCTCATTATGAACATCTGCCTTTGAAGAAGCCACGACAATATTCTCACGTTTCCTTTGATGCCTCCGGCGTATAGCCTCAGAATGGCCGACGAAAGTTCGCTTTCGACGTTTTCTTCTTCCGATCCGGAGTTGATTGCCCCTTCGATCAGCCCCAAAGCCCGCCCAAACCTGCCGAAAGCGACTTTAGCCACGCGAGAGGCCTTAGTCTCATCTAGGCCGCGAAGGCTCATCAGTCCCTTTTCGATCTCGGCGGACGGCAACGTCGGGAAGTATATCTTCTCGACCCTGGAAGACAAAGCTTCAAAAAGATTTCTTTTGTCCTGAGTCACAAATATTATGAGCGCTGTCCGGGGCGGTTCCTCGACTATCTTCAAAAGCGCGCCCTGCGCTTCCCGCGTCAGGTCTTCGGCATCGCAGACCACTACGGTCCTTTTTTTGGACAAAAGCGGTCTTTGGTACAGGAATTCCTGAATTCTAAAAACATCGTCTATTCCGAGCGTCTTACCTTCTTCGGCTTCGACGAAAAGAGCGTCCAAGAGGGGTGAATTATCATTTTCTTTCTTGTCCTCCAAAAAACCGGCTAAAAACTTGGCGAAGGTCGCCTTGCCGATCTCCGGCTCGCCATAAAAGAGGTAGGCGTGCGAAAGGTCGTCTTTTTCGATAAGTCCCTTGAAAAATTTGATCTTGTCGTCGTAGCCGAAGATCATTGGTTAACGCCTGTTGAGGAGTGTTCTCTTATAGACGTCAAGATGGCTTAAAACGATGGAGGTTCCTTTCGCCACGCAAAGTATGGGATCTTCCGCCACGTAGGCTGAAACGCCTAGAGATCTCTTGAAGAACTCTTCGAAATCGCGGAGCTGGGAGCTGCCGCCGGATAGAATTATTCCCTTTTCCATTATGTCAGCTGTAAGTTCCGGCGGAGTGACGTTGAAGACTGCCTGAACGGCGCTCATTATTTCCACCAAATGCTGGTTTATGGCCTCGGCTATTTCGTTGGAGTTTATGACGAGATCTTTGGGCAAGCCGGTATTCAAATCGCGTCCTCTTATCTTCATTTCTAATTTATTCCTCATAGGCAAGGCTGTGCCTATGTTTATTTTTATGTTCTCAGACGTGGTTTCGCCTATGGCCAGGCTATATTTTTTCTTTATGTAATCGCTTATCGACAGATCGAATTTATTGCCGGCCACCCTCAGGCTGTACCACGTGACTATGCCCCCCAACGAGATGACGGCCACTTCGGTCGTGCCGCCGCCGATGTTCACTATCATGTTCCCCTCGGCCGAATGGATGGGTATACCGGCGCCTAGGGCGGCCAAGATCGGTTCTTTCACCGGATAAGTATCTTTGGCTCCCGCCTCCTTGGCCGCGTTTATCACAGCCCGGTATTCGGTCGAAGTTATGCCAGCCGGCACCGAAACCACCACGTCCGGTCGCCAAATATTGAACGGACCGACGCTCTTAGATATGAAATATTTAAGCATCGCCTCGGTTATGTAATACTCGGCTATAACGCCGTCTTTTAAAGGCCTATAAGTCACGATGTCGTCCGGCGTGCGGCCGACCATCTCTTTTGCTTCGGCGCCGACGGCGAGGACCGTATTGCCCGGCTTGCTCAATGCCACCACGGTCGGCTCGTTTATGACGATACCTTTCTTAGGCAAAAACACCAACGTATTCGTCGTACCCAGATCTATTCCTATTTTACGAGTTAACATGATTTGTTTGAATTTTAGTTTTACACCTTAAACCCTGCTTATGTCCGCGCCCAGGCTTTTCAACCTTTCATCTATCTTCTCATATCCCCTGTCTATCTCCGAAATGCCCTTGATGGTCGATTGCCCATCGGCGACCAGCGCGGCTATCAGATGGGCTATGCCGGCCCGAAGGTCGGGTACGGTAAGCTCGGAGCCCTTAAGCTTGGTCGGCCCGTATATAATGGCGCTGTGCAGGCTTAGTGAATCCTTGAACCGGCACGGCAGATCGCCCAAGCATTCCCTAACTACTCTAATATTTGCTCCCATTAAATTCAAGTCTTTGACGTAACCGAACCTGTCTTCATAGACAGTCTCATGGACAACTGAAGCGCCGTCGCTCTGCGTCAAAAGGACCACGAAAGGCTGCTGCCAATCCGTCATGAATCCCGGATGCGTGTCGGTCTCGACTTTGATGCCTTCGAGTTTTCTGCCTTTCCAGAACCATATGCCATTCTCCTCAACCTCGTACTCTCCGCCTATCCTCCTCAGGTTATTAAGGAACGTTATTAAATGGTCCTGTTCCGCGCCCTCGACGAATATCTTACCCGAAGTCGCGACGGCCAGAGACGCAAAGGATACGGCCTCGTTCCGATCGGAGAGTATTCTATGTCGGGCACCATGGAGAAGCGATACGCCGAAGATCGAGATCACCCTGTTGGTCCCGAGTTCTATTATCGCCCCCATCTTCTGAAGCAACTTTATAAGGTCCATTATTTCCGGTTCGACGGCCGAGTTCCTGAGTATCGTCTTGCCTTTGGCAAGCACGGCGGCCATTATGACCTGTTCCGTGGCTCCGACCGACGGATATTTAAGCGTCACCTCGGCACCCTTGAGGCCATTGGGAGCCTCGGCCTTATACGAGTTCTCGCCCACCGTGACCTCGGCGCCCAAGATCTTCAGCGATTCGATGTGCAGGTCCACGGGCCGTGCGCCTATTTTGTCTCCACCCACGATCGGCACCTCGCCGACGCCCATTCTCGTTAAAAGCGGACCCAAAGCCAGTATCGGTATCCTGTTCTTGCGGCTCAACGCTTCCACCTTGGTGTTCTTTATGGTCGGCGTCTTTATGGAAACAGTTGAGCCGTCGATCACGATCTCGCTTCCCAAGACCCGGCAAAGCTCAAGAGCTATTTCCGTATCGCCTATGTTCGGAAAATTCTCGAAAACGCATTCCTCGTCGGTCAAGAGAGAAGCAATGAGCACCTTGGTAGCGGCGTTCTTGGCACCGGAAAGCTTAATCTTGCCCTCGAGCGGTTTTCCGCCTTTCACTATGAAACTTGATTCGTTGTTTATCTCGGACATGTTTTCAGTTTGGATTTTGGCCTTCTTAGTATTATATTTAAATTGTAATGAACTTGAAAGTCAGAAGGTTCTTTTTTTATCTGTTTATAGCCATTTTCCTGATGGGCGGCGCTTATTTGATAATTTCAGCCCAGGGACTGGTCTTTGATTATCAAACTTTGAGCTTTTCAAGGACAGGCGGTATTTATCTCAATTACACGCCTTCCGAATCGCAGGTCGAGGTGAACGGGGTGGTACACGATTATTCGGGCATTATAGGCAACCTATTCCAAAGCGGTACGTTCCTCGGGAACGTCGTTCCGGGCAACTACAGGATAAATATCAGCTATCCGGGGTACTCGCCTTGGGAAAAAACTCTGAACGTGAGTCCCGGAGTCGTCACGGCCGCTTCTCAGATAACCCTCTGGCCCAAGAACTGGGGCGCGAAGAAAATATCGGACTATCAAGTCGTGGATTTCTGGTTCACGGGAAACGGACTCATCATAAAAACCAATAAAAACGAGCTTTACTTAGGCGACAAAAAGATAAAGGGCACGTCCGTGCTTTTGAACAGCGGATCGAGGGATACGGTGGTGACCGGAGATTCCAAAGGATACTACGTCATGAATCCGAGCAATTCGTCCTCTTCGATGACCGTGGACCTGCCTTTGAGCGCCGGTATAAAAGACTGGTTCTTCCATCCCTTCGATCAAAACGCCGTATTGGCCATAGGCCAGAAAGGAATCTATTACGTGAATTCGACGACCGGATTGGTCCAAAAAATATATTCCCTGAACGGCGATGAGCGAGCCATGGAAAAGAACAATGAAATATTCGTGGCCCAAGACAACGGGGACATATTCTCGGCTAATTTTCTGCTGAGAACCGACGTAACGATGCCGACCGGCATCGTTGACGGCATAGCCGACATGGAAACCAACTCCGACGGGGATATCATCTATTTGGCGGATTCGAAGGATGAGTTATTTCAATATGACAGGTCCAATCAAACGACTACGTCCGTCGATTCGTTTTCCGGACAGGTGCAGAAAATATACCCTTCTCCGGACGACACAAGATTGGCGCTTTTGTCGCCTGAAGGCAGACTTTCAATTTTGGCCGTAAACGACTATAAAATGGATTATCCGGTAAAGAGAGGTTCTTCTTGGAAAATAGACTCGCCAAAACCCGCATCGGACTTCATATGGCTCCCGGGATCATCTAATTACGGGATAATATCGTCGGACGGAAATCTAACTATTTCCGAATTGGACGAGAGGATGCCGCAGAACCAATACAATATAGTGAGCGGCGCTTCCAGGACCATGGTTGAGGGCGATGGCTTATACTTCATAAAGAACGGCTCGCTCTTCGAGATCAGCCTGAAGCAGAAATAAGTCACTCGCCGAATTGCATAAAAAAGAATTCCCCTCTCGATTCATTATCGATTGGGGAATCAGCAGACATTGGAAAACCTATACCACTGGAAAATAAATTGGCGGTTCTACAAAATCGCCTTTACCTTTCTCGCCAGAAACCACAGAAATAAATCCCTCCACGGCTCCTAGCCGAAAGCCGCAATTCACGCATTCCCACATATCACCCTTATTAAGCTTCATCTTCTCTGTACATGAACACATCGGGCAGTATCCAGTAAATGGTTTCCAGAGCAAACTTTCCAGATCTTTGTTCTCCATTGTTATCTCCTTTTTGTTAAAAAGCTTTTACAAAAACAGTGTTTCTGATGGTTTATAATAAAATAATAACTAACTATTATCAAACTAACTTTTTGAGCAGCAAAAGCATTCGACTTTTGAGCGGTTTGTTTGAGATTGTTAAAAAATCCCCGAGCGATGAGGAAGGAATGAACGAAATATCGCTTGTCTGAATCCCGACCCTGAGCAACGTCGAAGGGGAGGTTGAGTTCGATATTTCGTGGCTTTATTCCGACGAGGAGCGAGGAGGATTTTAACAATCGAGAACCTTAGCGAAGAAGTCGAACGCTTTTGCTGCTATCTTTTTCTCCAATGTTGCGTCGCTTCGCTCCCACGAACCCTTCGGTTCGTGAACTCCGGCCTGGGGACGGGTTCAATTTCCACCATTCCCCATCGCCCCTTCCCCACAACAGCTCTGGAAGCTAACGCTTCCTCCACTGTTGCGGCCTGCGGGCTTTGCGCAAACCGTATTTCTTTCTCTCCACCATTCGCGGATCCCTCTTAAGATATCCCAATGATTTCAGTGACGGCCTCCAGAGTGGGTTTATGGCGACAAGCGCCCTTGCGAAACCCAATCTTATGGCTTCCGCTTGCGCGCTCACTCCGCCTCCCTCGACTTTCGCCGCGCCGGAATATTCGTTCAAGGATAAGGTCTTAAACGGCGATTTGACGGTGTTTTGGTTCTTTTTCAACGGGAAATATTTATCCAGATCCTTTTCGTTCACCGTCACTTCAATTTTCTCTCCCTTCGCGTTTTTACTCGAAAAAACCCTGACTCTGGCCACGGCTGTCTTTCTCCTGCCAACGGCTTCCGTGTACTTTCCGCTCACGGCGGATTTTTTATCTTCCTTCTCGCTGCTCTTTGTTTTCTTAGGTGGCATGTTGAATTTTATTTTTCGATTATCAGTTTTTTCAACCTTTTGGCCGTCAACTTATTCTTGGGAAGCATCAATCTCACGGCATGCTTTAAGACCCATTCCGGCTTCTTTTCGAAAACATAAGCGAACTTATCCTCTTTCAAATGGCCCAACGGGCCGGTATGACGGTAATAGATCTTGGTCTTGGCTTTATCGCCCGTCAGAACCAATCCTCTGACGTTCTTGATCTTTACCGTATTATCACCCTCCAGGCGCGGATTGTAGCCGGGCTTGTTTTTGCCTTGAAGTATAGAGGCTATCTCCGAAGCTAACCGCCCCAATTTTTTGTTCTTTGCATCTATCACGTATTCCGTCATTTTTTTATACAAACTCTATTTTAGCCATCTTCGAACCGTCATTCTTCCTGGCCGAGGCCAGTTTTATTATCCTCAGGTATCCCCCGCTCCTCTTCATGTAACGCGGAGCGATCTCATGGTAGATCTTATAGGCCGATTTCTTCGGAAGATGTTTCAAAAGTAATTTCAAACCGGCCAAATTCTGCTTTTTGCCGTAGGTCACGTATCTCTCGACGAGCGATTTTATCTCTTTAGCCCTCGCTTCCGTCGTCACCACGTGTTCGTGGCTCACGAGATTATTGGCCAATATTTTCAAGAAAGATTTACGTCTTCCCTTCTTCAGGCCGAATTTTCTTCCTTTATGCAAATGCCTCATCTTTTAATCTTTAAAATGTTTATGCCTTTCCTTTCTTCTTTTCCGGTTTTGACGTTTTTTCTTCGGGCATTTCGGCCGGCACCACTTCAATTTGAGTCACCTTTTCGAAATGGTCCTTCAAAACGTTCGCGGCTTTATGAAGCGCCTCCGAAGGGCTTATTGAACCGTCGGTCTCTATCTCCAATTTTAATCTGTTGAAGTCCGTCCTGTCGCCGACGCGCATGTTCTCAACCTCGAAAGAAGCTTTCATGACCGGGGAGAATATCGAATCCAACACTATAGTTCCAACCGACAGCCTTTCCATCTTTCGTGACTCAGCCACAACGTAACCGAGGCCTTTTTCAACCACTATCTCGACATCGAAATCGGCGCCTTTCTTGGTAAGGGTCGCGAGATGCAGGTCCTTGTTTAAAACCTTCACGAAAGCATTTTCCTCTATGTCGCCCGCCTTCACATCGCCTTCGCCCTTGAAATGCAACCTCAGCGTCTGGGGTTCGTCGGCCGTGAAATAGAATCTTACCCTCTTGAAATTAAGGGACAATTCAACCACATCCTCGGCTACGCCCGGTAAAGTGGAAAATTCGTGATCGACATCCTTTATTTTTATTTGGGTTATGGCTGCTCCCGGCAGAGACGACAAAAGAACCCGCCTTAAAGCGTTACCTAACGTCATTCCGTAGCCGGTATAAAGGCCTTCGACATGGAAAACGCCGACATTATCTTTCTCTTTGACGGTTTTTATGGAAACCGTTTCACTTAAATGGGTGTACTTCATTTTTTTATCTTGAATACCCGGTAGTGACACTGCGATTGCAGTATTTGATTAAATCAAAACCAGATTTATTTTCGTAATGACCTTTGTTGATAATCATATTTTCGAATTTTTATTTATGACTTCAAATACTTGATTGAATCTTATCGCAGTTCTACTACCGGGAATAAAATTCACCGACCAAAGTTATATCGAATGGCAATTGGGCGCTTTGGAAATCCGGTTCGCTCACGCATTCACCGGTCATCTTTTCGCGGTCCAGCCTGAGCCAGCTTGGCGTGTCTTTTTGCTTCAATCTGTCGCTAAGCCCTTCAAAAGCTTTGTTGCCAATGGACTCGGGTCTCACGGAAATCTTATCGCCCATCTTAACACTGTATGACGGGATTGTCACCTTCCGTCCGTTGACCATGATGTGACCGTGGGAGGTGAATTGACGGCCGACTCTCGGAGAGGGGGCGAGTCCCAAGTAATAAACGACTCGATCCAATCTCCTCTCGAGCAGAGAATATATCTTGGCCGGTGAGTTTTTTTTGAACAGATTGGTCATCTGCCTGTTATTTAAGCCGTACATGAATTGCGCTTTTTGTTTTTCCTGAAGCTGATACCCGTAATCGGAAGGAGCTCTCCTCCTGCTCTGACCGTGGACGCCTGGCCGGTAAGGTTTTCTGACCGTGGCGCACTTGGGGGAATTACAGCGCTCCGCTTTGATGAAGAGTTTCACTCCCAGCGATCTTTCTTTTTTTTCTTTTATGGATATCATCTTTGTTTTTTGCTACACTCTCCTGACTTTGGGCGGCTTCGGACCGTTATGCGGCACCGGCGTAACGTCCTTTATGGCCGTTATATTGAATCCTTTGGCGGCGAACGATCTTACGGCCGAATCTCTACCTGAGCCGACTCCCCTCACAAATATTTCGACAGTCGAAGGACCGGTTTTTTCTATCTTTTGAGTTATGGCCTCGGCTACTTTGGAAGCGGCAAAAGGCGTGGCCTTTTTAGGCCCGGAAAAACCGAGCGATCCGGCCGACATCCAGGCTATCAAATTACCTTTCTTGTCGGTGACCGATATCATCGTGTTATTGTAGGTGGACTGAATGTAGATTCTGCCTTCGTTGAACTTCTGCTTCGATTGGGAAGACGACTGTTTGGAGACAGCGTTTTCAACCGATTGGTTTTCCTTTATAACCTCTTCTTTTGATTTTTGGATTACTTTTTTCTTTCCCATTTTTAAATCTTTAAATATTTAAATTTTTCGCTACTTAAGCTCAACCTTCCTCTTGCCGCTGCCGGCCGTCTTTCTGACGTTGCCCCTGACTGTTCGAGAGTTGGTCTTCGTTCTTTGACCTCTCACCGGTAACTTCTTTGAATGTCTGGCGCCACGGTAGCATTTTATATCCCTCAATCTGGAAATATCCTGTCTGACCGCCTGCCGCAGTTCCCCTTCCACCTTGTACCGCTTCTCTATTATGGACTGGATTTTGTTGACTTCCTCCGGCGTCAAATCCTTGGCTCTCTTGTCTATTTTTATCTTAGCCTCTTCCAGTATGTCTCCGGCCAATTTTTGGCCAACGCCATAAATATAGGCCAGCGCAAATTGCACCTTTTTACCGTCTGGTATGTTTACTCCGGCTACTCTCATTTTTAACCTTGTCTTTGTTTATGTTTCGGATTCTTAGAGCAAATAACGTAAACTCGACCGTTACGTCTTACGGTTTTGCAATTTATGCAAATTTTTTTCACCGATGCCCTTACTTTCATTTTTGTCTTTTTATAATCTTCTTATTATCCTTCCCCTGGTGTCGTTCACGTCCGCCATTTCTATCAGCACCCTGTCTCCGGGTATGACCCTTATCCTGTTCAATTTCAATTTACCAGCTAAATGGGCGAGAATTTCTTTCTCGCCGCTCGAAGATTGGCACTTGATCCTGAACAGTAATCCGGGTAACGCTTCCACCGCAATCCCTTCGACTTTTACCAACTTTTCCGCGCTTTTCATCAAGTAGTTTATATATTACAAAAAAGAGTTTATAAAGTCAACCCTGCCTCGCGTTTTTACGCGGCGAAAAGTCGGCGGTATCGGCACTACTGGACATTTATTTTTATATTGGCCGCATTGGCCGGCACTTGATTGACCCAAAACGGCCAAAACGAGACATTGGCCTTCTCGAGGCTCGGAAGATTGAAAATGATCGTCTTTAAAGCGTCGGCGCTCTTGCCGACAACCTCGCTCTTCAAGGCATTGAAATCTATGTTCGGCTCGTAAGTTATGGTGCCTGAGGCGTTAAAAAGCATCTTGCCGGCTGAAAAATCGGGCGTTGTCGAGGAATAAGACACGTTAAAATTGTCCACTTTCATGTCACCGTCCGTCGGCGACACGACAGAGGACAACACCGTGCTCTGGAGCATATTCTCGTCGAAGGCCAACTGCTTTATGTCGCCGGCCGCAAAAACGGCAAAGCCGCTCCCATCCTGGGTCCCGGTGACGTTCTCGCTCGTGATTTCGAAATAAGACGAGTTGGGCAACGATTTCAAGTTGTTCGAGTTTAGGAACGATATTTGATTCTGGAGCGCACTCTCCAGTTTTTGACTCACTTCATCCTTGGCGTTCGTGAGTTCGGCGCTCGTCGGCACGTTCTTGGTTCCAGAGAATCCGCCGGTCATTGGTTTCGTGGCCGCGGCGTAGAATTTACCGTATTTGGCTGTACCTTCAAAACCGGGAATGGCCCAACCGGTCGACGGTCCAACATTATAGTCCGCTCCGGCGGCATCGGCTACGACCGGCACTTCCGTTGAAGAAGGAGTTATCTTGCCGGCGACGACTTTGGCTCCCGGAACGACCACCCTCTCGGTGGACCTGAAAAGCTTGCCTTCCGGCGACAAAAATCTGGTAGTCGCGACCAGGGCCTGCGCCGAAGAACTGTAGTCGTTGTACACCGTAAGGGTCCCGGTGGCCTTGGTTTCAACCTTCTCGGAAGTGCCACCGGTGAAGTTCAGGCTGAGATTGCTTTTGGCGGTTATAACCTGCCCGGGCAATATGACCGCGGCGTTCGAAAAAGAAGGCGTGGCGACGTTCGTCGAAACCATAACGCTGTAATTGAAATTCTTCTCCGTTTTCTTTATGGAAACATCTATCGTTACGCTTGGTATGAGATAAGTCACGATAAAGAAGGCTGCCGCCAAGATCACGACGACCGATCCGGCGTAAGCCGCCTTCCGCAGGGTTCTCTTCCGGCGCTTCTTCCGCTCGGCCTTGTCGGGAACAACGAAATCAGGCGTATATTCAACTTCTTCGGGCTCTTCCGCGACCGCTTCGGGCTCTTTTTCTCCGATCTCGACCGGTCTTTGTTTCTCGCGACGCTTTAATTTATCGAACGCTCTCTTGGTCTCTTTCGTCCCTTTTATTCTTTCGGTTTCTTCGGCTTCGTCAACTTTCCCGAGATTATCGAAAGACTCGGCGTTCCTCGGCCGGCTGTTCTCGAGCGACCGGCTTTTAGGCACTATATCGGTAACCGCTCTTTCTTTGGTTTTGAAGACCGGATTCAAGGCCTGGATCCTGGACAAAGAAGCCAGCTGCAATACGTGTTCGTCGACGGACTCTATGACGATCTCCTTGCCGGCCGTCTCAGCTTCGCGACTCAGTATTTGAAAATTATGCACCGATTCGCCCAAAGCCGAGTTCTTGGGTACGTTGAGTATTATTCTGGAGGCCGACGTTTGCAGTAATTCGTCTATTACGTAGTCAATTTCATTTTCTTTTTCCAGAAATATTTTCTTTTCCGTTTTCATCGGTTGTTAGATTAGATTAGTTCTTAATATATTAGCACAAAAAAACCGGGCACGCCCGCCATAACGGCCGTTCAAAAATTGGAAACTATCCAGCCGGCCCTTCTTCGGAGCATCGCGTTCAAGAAGTCGTACCGCGGATCGACGTAAGAGTGGGTAATGAGCGCTATCGTTCCCTGATTCTTCAATATATCGAAACGCGTTTTTCTGCTTATCGATAACTTGAGGTTCTTTCTGCTCAATTCTTCGTCAAGCCTGAAAAATCCGCCTTTGGTTCTTTTCGAGAGAATATCATCGGGCAGGACGAGCGATCCGAAATAAAAGACGAAATTTCTTTTGTTGCCATTGACCTTCTTTACCAGAACGCCGAGCTCATCCGATAAAATCCTGGTAAAACGGCGGCCGATCGCTTCCGAGACTAAGCCTTTGGAATAGATTTCTATCAATCTTTCGGCCGTGTCGTAATCGACGCCGAATTCTTCGGATACCCTGCCTTTTAAATTCCTGACACCCCAGTTCACTTCTTCCACGAACCTCTCGGAATCGTCGGCCCTGTAAAAAACGTCAGTCCTATCGTCGCGGACATCGGCTAAGAACGACTTATCGCGGTTCAAAAAAGATGCTATGGCCGCTACCCTCTCTATTATTGATATCTTGCCGATCTTCCTTATCTCCGACGCGTCATGATAAAGCTGCCTTGCTATGAAAGTACCCTTCAGTATAAATTCCAGCTCTCCACCCTTAAAGCCGACGGGATTGAACAGGTTGTGAGAATCGAGCCTCACGGCCGTAACCTGAATATCGTTCAATACCAGGCTGGCGTCCGATACGTTCAATTTTTTCGCCGCCCAACTCCTGTACTTGTTCAAAAATTCCCAAAGAGCCTTAAAAGTCAGATCCTCCAGTTCATGATCGGTAATAACCTCGCGACGCGAAAGCGTTTTCACCTTGAACGAATCCTTAATGGTGGTCGCGCCGCTGGAATCGAAAGCCAGCACCACTTTGTCGAATTTAGCGTAAAGATTTCTCTTAAGCTCCTTCAATTCGGCCACTTTAAATCTCTTCAAGATTTTCATCTCCCCTTCTTTCGTATTCACCCTGACGACAGTCGTCTCAAAACCATCGCCGCTCTGTTCAATTATCAGATACCGCTCGCTGCCTTTGTTTACTGCATTTAATATCGGCAAACCCAGCATTACCTCCAGTATAGAACACGGGGTGTCGTTGGAAAAGCAATTATTCTTCGCGGGCTCGCCCGTTTTCCCGGCAAGGGTCGTGCTCGCTCGTAAGGAGGAACGGCAATGTCCGTGCGGCAGCTCTCGGAGCCGCAATCGGCTCGGTCTTTACGGAGTAAAGCGATTGCGGCGAGAGCGCAGGGCGACATTGGCCGCCGGAGCCAATGAACGCCCGGCGCCGGTAGGACATCGCCGTTCCTCCTTTCCTACCGCAGAGCTCACTCCACGGTCGCGCGGATGCGGCGAACTCCCTGAGCCACCGCTTCTTCTTTCAA
>CAYQPG010000003.1:0-24323 GCA_964419525.1 uncultured Candidatus Saccharibacteria bacterium
CCTTTTCCGGTAAGAAAATCACTCCGGCGGCGGCGAAGAAATTATTCAAGGATCAACCTTTTAAACTGGACCTTATTAAGGAATTTGTTAAGGGGAAAAAACCTTTGACTATCTATAAAACCGGCGGCGTGTTTCTCGATCTCTGCCGCGGCGGCCACGTGAAAAATACGTCGGAGATCACGACCGACAGCTTCAAGCTGACGTCTATCGCCGGCGCCTACTGGCGCGGCGACGAGAAGAATCCCCAGCTCCAGCGGATCTACGGCGCGGCCTTCACGACCAAAAAAGAATTGGACGAGTATTTCACTATGCTTGAAGAAGCCAAAAGACGCGATCACAAGAAACTCGGCGTTGAACTCGACCTCTTCACATTTTCCGATCTTGTGGGTGCGGGTCTCCCCCTTTGGACGCCCCGAGGAACGCTTGTCCGGAATCTTCTTGACGATTTCGTTTGGGAACTCCGGAAGAAAGCCGGGTATGAGCAGGTGGACATTCCCCACATCACCAAGAAAGAACTCTATGAAACAAGCGGCCATTGGGAAAAATTCAAGGACGATCTCTTTAAAATACAGACCCGGGAAGGGCATCTCTTCGCCATGAAACCGATGAATTGCCCTCATCACACGCAGATCTACGCCCGAAAACCCTGGAGCTATCGCGACCTCCCTCAGCGCTACGCCAATACGACAAAGGTATACCGCGACGAGCAGACCGGAGAGCTTTCCGGCCTCTCACGCGTCCGGGCCATCACCCAGGATGATGCGCACGTGTTCTGCAGGCTTACTCAGACCAAGGAGGAATTCTTGAAGATTTGGGACATTGTTCAAACCTTCTACGGATCATTCGGCTTCAAACTGCGTATCCGCATTTCCACCCACGATCCCAAGCACCTGGAGAAATATCTCGGCGACAAAAAGAAGTGGAAATTTGCCGAAGACATGTTAAAGGAAATCGCGGAAAGCAAGAAGGCTGACACGTTCGATGGAATCGGCGAAGCAGCTTTCTACGGCCCGAAGCTGGATTTTATGGCCAAGGACTCATTGGGCCGCGAGTGGCAAGTGGCCACCATCCAGCTCGACGTCAATATGCCCGAACGATTCAATCTCACTTGTATAAACGAGGAGGGTAAGCCGGAACGAATCGTGATGATCCACGCCGCAATCATGGGTTCCATTGAACGATTTCTTTCGATTATCATCGAACACTTGGCCGGTGATTTCCCGGTCTGGCTCTCGCCCATCCAGGCCCGCGTCATTCCGATAGCAGACCGGCACCGGGAGTACGCTGAAAAGATACTGAACACGCTGAAAGATAACAATGTACGGGTTGATATGGCTTCAAGCGGCGAGACGCTTGGCAAGAACATCCGCGAAGGAGAACTGGAAAAGATCCCCTACCTCCTCGTGGTGGGAGACAAAGAAATCGAAAGTAATTCCGTGAATGTCCGCGAACGGCATAAAAAAGAAACCTCCACGGTGTCCGCGGAAAAATTCATAGGAAGGATAAAAAAAGAGACCAACGAAAAGATCTAAGTTTCAAGAAAAGTGAAAAAACGACTATTAGTGATCGTCGGACCGACGGCTTCCGGCAAAAGTTCTCTGGCCGTAAAACTGGCCAAGAAATTTAACGGGGAGGTTGTATCAGCCGACTCGCGACAGATATATAAAGGACTGGAAATAGGCTCGGGAGCCGTCACGAAAAAGGAGGCCCAAGGGATCAAGCATCACCTGATAGGCATCGCTTCACTGAAAAGCACTCTATCGGCCGCTCGATACAAAACACTCGCGAGAAGCGCCATAAGGGATGTCTGGAGCCGCGGCAAGCTGCCGATCGTCTGCGGCGGCACGGGATTCTACATACAATCCGCGATTGACGGCATCGTCATGCCCTCGGTAAAACCAAATAGAAAACTCAGGGTAAAACTTGAAGGCAAGACCGCGCGGGAACTCAGCAAAATGCTCCGCGCGCTGGATTTCAAACGATGGCAATTCATAGACAAGAATAATAAAAGACGTCTCATCAGATCCATTGAGATAGCTCAATCGCTGGGCAGCGTTCCCCCGCTCAGATCCGAACCGATAAAAGCCGATGTTGAGTTCATAGGGATCGACATTCCCAAAGATAAGCTGGCGCAGTCGATAAAAAAACGGGTCGCCGGGATGATCAGGCGCGGATTCATAGACGAAACAAGGAAGCTGATAAGAAGTGGCATGCCTGAAGAAAAGATCAATGAGCTGGGTTTCGAATACCTGGACACGCTCCGCTTCCTCGGCGGCGGAATAAAAACGAAGGAAGAATTAATCGAGACTATCGCGCGGGACACACTCCGCTACGTAAAGCGACAAATGACCTGGTTCCGCAGGGATAAACGCATTGTCTGGGTACACGGCCCCAATGAGGTTTTACCCATAGTTCGGCAATTCCTCGCAAAGAAATCCCAATCTCAAAATCCTAAATACTAAATAAACTCCAATGCTCCAAATTCAAAATTCCAAACCAGTGTTTCGGTCATTGTAATTTTGGATTTTGGTATTGTTTAGGATTTAGTGCTTAGGATTTAGGGTTTATTTGACTTCGGACACTCCTTATACTAAAATAAAGTCAAATAAAACTATGGGTGGCGTACCTACTAAACATCATTCCAAATCGAAGGTCGGCAGACGCCGATCGCAGCTCAGCATGAAGAAGGTCAACGTGATACCATGTCCCAACTGCGGCGGGCCGGCATTGCCCCACAAGATATGTCCGCAGTGCGGGACTTACGTCAAGCAAATCAAAAAGGCAGAGACGCAGAATCCCAAGTCCTAAATTTGTCATGGCAACACGCCATTTAGCCCGCACTATCGTTCTCCAATCCCTCTATGAGTGGGATTTTTACGATAAAAAAACGGACCTAGCGGAGATACTCGAGAGGAATCTCAGCGAATTCGGACCGGGCATAGACGAACCGGAATTCGCCTGGCGTCTCTTGAAGGGGCTCGTGGATCATATGCCCAAGATAGATGAAGTCATCAAAACTTACGCCAACGAATGGCCGCTGGACCAAATAGCCATAGTCGACAGGAACATTTTGCGCATCGGCCTCTACGAACTCATTTACGCCGACAAGAACGAGGTTCCGCCGAAAGTGGCCATAAACGAGGCCATAGAGATAGCCAAGAACTATAGCGGCCAAAACTCACCCCGTTTCATAAACGGCGTCCTGGGAACGGTCTATAAAGAGCTGGAGGAAGGGAAAATCAACGCTTAGCGAGAAGTTTCATCGCTTCCTTCCACACTTTCTCGTGAATCTCCTCGATCGTGAGGAGTTTTTTGTCTTTTGTACACTCGACAACAACGAAATCCTTCGGGAACATCTTTGCCATTTCGAGGTACGTCTGTTCGGCTCTCTCCAAATGTTCGATGCTGCCTTCATGAATATCGCGTTGCTTCCCCATGAGATATTTGCGCGATCGCTTTTTCCCGATAAGACCATAGGCCACATGCGCCGGCACGTGGAGTACAACCGAAATGTCGGGTTTGGGAATGCCCATAATTCCGTATTCAAACTCATACACCCATCGCAAATACTTTTTTCGCTCCGCGGCACTTTTCAATTTCGCTCCCTGATGCCCCATGTTCGATGGAACATACCGGTTGGAAACAACCACCCGACTCTCGCCAAGCCATTGCTGTATTCTGGGAGCAACATCAAATCTGTCGAGGGCATAAAAAACAGAGGCTTTGTATGAGCCAACCTCCTTGAGCGTTCCATAGCGTCCGTTCAAATACCTTTCGACGAAAAAAGCGGATGGCTTGCCGTATTGCGGAAAATCGAATGTCGCGACCTTGAAACCCTCCCGCTTCAACCGGGACAAGAGAAGCTTGAATTGCTCTCCCTTTCCCGATCCATCAATGCCCTCAATCACGATGAACTTTCCCTTTTTCATGACTCTTATTATAACAGAAAACCGGATAACTTGATTCGGTTTTTCAATTAAAATTTGCATTGCATGTGAAAATGTGGTAAAATGACAAAGATCATAGAAGGGCTAAGATCCGCATACCAAAAGACTCCACGGAGTCCGAGGGGTGCGGGTCTTTTTTTTAAACCATCATGAGGAGGAAACAAGAACGGAAGCAAAATAAAAGAAGGTTAGTAAATCTTCTTGATTCCCCCCTTGTTTAAAATATTAGAAATAATAGCGTGTTTTATAACTATCCTTAATTTCTTATATCAATTCATCAATTTTTTACTAAACCTAAGAAGGATATAAATCCTCCCTTTCCGAAGAAGCCTTTCCCGTAGCGAGGCGATGGCTTTCTGAGCGATGACGAAGGAGCAGGAAAATAGGACTGTATGAATCCCGAGCGTTTAGTGAGGTTGAGTTCCGCATTTTCCGTGGCGGATGAGGAAGAGCGATCAAAAAGCCACCCGAGCGAAGGGTGGCTGATGAGCGGGAGGGAGGATTTATTTCCTAATCCACTATTTCTATGCCCATGTTCTTCGCGGTGCCGGCGATTATCTTCATCGCCGCCTCAACGTCATTGGCGTTCAGGTCGATCATTTTCTGTTCCGCTATCTTCCTTAAATCTTCGCGGGTGACTTTTCCCACCACCTTTTTGCTCGATTCAGGAGAACCTTTCTCCAAGCCGGCAGCTTTCTTGAGCAAAGCCGAGGCCGGAGGGGTCTTGAGCTTGAATTCGAATGATCTATCCTCAAATATCGTTATTTCAGCCGGAATGACGTCTCCCTTCATGTCCTTGGTGGCTTCATTGAACTGCTGACAAAACGCTCCGATATTCACGCCGTGCTGGCCTAGAGCCGGACCTATCGGCGGCGCCGGGTTAGCTTCTCCAGCCTTAATTTGTAACTTTAATGTAGTTTTGATCGGTTTAGCCATAGTTTTATAACTTCCTCACCTGCAACGAATCAAGTTCGACGACGGTATCTCTTCCGAACATCGGGACCATAACCTTGATCCTTCCCCTTTCTTCGTCTATTTCCGAGATCCTTCCTTCCTGGTCCTTAAATGGTCCGTCAGTAATTTTTACCATCTCATCGACCTTGAAGTCAACTTTGAATTTAGGTCCTTCACCGCCTATTCTCATCATGAGATCATCGACCTCTTGCTTGGAAAGCGGGGTCGGTTTCGTGCTGTCGGCCCCGACGAAACCCGTGACCCTCGGCGTGTTTCTGACCACATACCAAGAGTCATTGTCCAAAATCATATTGACCAGAACGTAGCCGGGGTATATCTTCTCTTCTGTCTTCTGCCTCTTGCCATTCTTTATCTTTATCTTAACCTCCTTCGGGACTATAACGTCGAATATCTTGTCGTTCATGCCCAAAGACGATATTCTCTGTTTCAAATATTTGGACACCGCATCCTCATACCCGGAATAGGTATGGACAGCGTACCAGGCCTTGCTTTTCTTTGTATCTTTTTCTTGTTCCATTTTACAAAACTATCCTTTGGAGTATCTGAAGAAAAACAAAATCCAAAATGCCCAAAAAGGCGGCCAGGATAATCGAAAAGCTTATGACGAAAAGGGTATATCTCATCGTCTCTTCCCTGGTCGGCCAGTTCACTTTTCTCAATTCCTGCCTGGATTCCTTAAGGAAATTGCTTATTTTCTGCAACATGACAATGTATATAAATTATCATAAAATAACCCCGCTTGCAAGCCGATCAAGACAGCGTTTTAAGCTTGCCGACATCATAAGCTCCTTCCCTCAAAACCTTCACTTTGCCGCCCTTTAGAGATATGAGGGTCGACGGTTTGGAGACAAGGTCGCCGGAAAACAAATAAAAGTCTACTTTGTCGTCAAAATACTTCTTGGCATCGCTCAAATTCCTGGACGGAGGATCGCCTTCTATATTGGCACTCGGAGCGACCAATGGCCCCGACTTGGCCAAGAAGTCCCTCAGCCATTTCGGCTCAGGTAACCTGAAAGCCAAACCAGCTTCTTTTCTCTTTAAGTAGAGGAAACTCTTGGACGGAACGTCCAAAATGACGCTTATCGGTCCCGGCCAAATTTTTTTCAGAAACTTCCTGTCACCAGACCCAAACTCGACACCGAACTTGTCCAAATCGGTGACGGACGAGATAAGCACTATGAAGGGCTTGCTCGCATTCCTTTTTCTCAATTTATAGATGCGCTCAACCGCTGCCGGCGAAAAAGCCGATCCGACTATGCCGTAGATGGTATCAGTGGGCATAACGCCCACCGCGCCGCTTTTCAACAGACTAGTCAGATAAGGTCCGGTTTTTTCAGATATTTTCCTCAAGTTTATTCTGGACTCCGTCCGCCGTGTTTTCTGTTTCATCGTTTCTCTTGCCTCTCAAGAAAAGGAACTTGAAGATCAAATAAGTTAAGAATCCGACCACTACGCCGCCCAATATGTCCGTCGGCCAATGAACGCCGACGAAGATCCTCGAGATACCGTTCAGGGTTGCCAACACCAGGAACCAAACACCCCATTTTCTGTCGAGCGCGAGGAGAACAAAAGCCATGGCGAAGAAAAAAGCAGCGTGACCGGAGGGGAACGACGATCCGCTCTCAGGTATCAGGGGTATGAACTTCAGGAGATAAAAAGGCCTTTCTCTAGGTATTATAAGCCTTATAATGGACGTCAACACGTACCTGGAAACTATGCCGGTAAAGATGAAATAGAATATGGCCAAGAGCTTGTTTTTCACGCCATTCCTCTTCAAAGCGAAGACGAGAAGCGCCACGGCCAGGATGTAGGGCAAATAATTTGCAAAAAACACCCCGATAAAATCGAGCATATTGGACATCCCGGCAAAACCGTGGATGAACTTGAAAACGCTTAGATCAAAAGCCATCGTCGGTTATTTCTTAACGAAAGGTAAGATACCCATAACCCTCGCCTGCTTTATGGCCTTGGCCAATCTTCTTTGATGCTTGGCACAGATATTGGTATGCCTCGGATCCACTATCTTAAGCTGGCTGGAAACGAATTTTTTCAGCACTTCCGCGTCGCGATAATCTATCACTTTGGAATTTTGAGAACAAAAAAAACATTGTTTCTGCTGTTTCATGTATGTAGTTTTATTAAAATGGTATGTCTTCTGGTTTTATCTCGGAATCTTCAAGATTTATTTCCGGCAATTCCTCTTCCTTTGTTTCTTCCGGAGCCGAATCGCCGCGGCTTTCCTGGAAGTTACTGCCTCCGGTCCTTGGACCGAGCTGCATCCTTTCGGTGACTATTTCCGTCGTCTTCCTCTGAACGCCTTGTTTATCCTGCCAGGAACGCGTCTGCAGCCTCCCTTCTATGAGAACGGAACTCCCTTTCTTCAGGAACTGATTGGCTATCTCGGCCTGCCGCCCCCAAACGACGACGTTGTGAAATTCGGCTCTTTGCTGTTTTTGTCCGGACTTGTCGAAAAAAACACTGTTGGTCGCGACGCCGAAAGAACAAACAGATTGACCGCCGGGCGTCTGCCGGAGTTCCGGATCTCTTGTGAGATTCCCAAATATGAAAACTTTATTCAGGTTCATCCCGTTAGAAAATTAAAATCATTATCATTTATGAATCGCGACCTTGCTATTATATTAACATATCCCCATAGAAACCATGAACACTCATAATTTTCTAACGGGATTCATTCTAATTCAGAATCTCCTCTATTTTTTTCTCCAGACCTTCATTAGTTAAAACGTCTTCTTCTTCCTTTTTCTTGAATGAAGCTGGATAATTTGACCTTTCGCGGAAAGACATGGTCCGGTCGTTTTCGCCTCCCTCCGGCCTTCCTTCCGGCATTCGCTTGCGACTGACATCGCTCACCATGTATCTCAAAACCGAGTGGTTTAAATTGAGAGCCTCCTTAATCAGCTGTATGGCCCCGGGATAAGAAGAAAACTTTATGACGCCGAAGAACGCGAATTTCTCCTTCTTGATGTCGTAACCGAGCTGCATCTTTTGCACCTCTTTCTCTTCCAGAATATCGCAGTTATTTTTACCGAGAACTTCCTTGACGGCCGAGGAACTTTCGTCTTTAAGCCAGAAGGCTATTTCGTAGTTTTTTTTGTCTTTCTCTTCCATTATTTTACTTGTTTTCGCTGACTTCTTCGTTCAAAGTTACACTATCAGAAGCCGGCTCGCCTGTCAATTTTATCGTAAGTTCTTTCAATTTATCCTCCGATATCTTCCTGATTCCGGTGCCGGCCGGTATGAGCCGCCCTATAATCACGTTTTCCTTGAGACCTTTCAACGAATCGACTTTGCCGGACATGGCCGCCTCGACCAGTACTCTCGCCGTCTCCTGGAATGAAGCGGCTGAAAGGAAACTTTCCGTGGCCAAAGCCACCCTCGTTATGCCGAAAACCTTCTGCACCGCCCTGGGAGGATTTTTCTTCGATCCCTTAAGTTCCCTCACCGAACGTATGAACTGCGGTTTGCCGATCACCTCGCCCATCATCAATTCCGAATCGCCGGGATCCTTGACTACCACTTTGGAAAGCATCTGTTTCAGCATTATCTCTATGTGTTTATCGTTTATGACCGAACCCTGGGAAACGTAGATCTTCTGCACTTCATTTATGACGTAATGAATGAGCGCATCCAATCCTCTGAAAGAGAGTAATTCCCTGAGGTCGAGCGGTCCGTCGTAAATCTGGTCGCCCTTCTTGACCGAATCGCCTATCTTGACCCTTATGACGGCCCGGGGCGGAACGACATATTCGAATACGTTGGCGTCTTTGGAGCTCGACTTCCTCGTTCTTCTTTTAATTTTGGAGACGGCATCCTCCCTGATCATAATAATCGTTGAAAGTCCCCTGTCGACTATATCCGTGACCACGCCGTCACCTCTGACTATCGTAGATTTACCCTTGGGTATCCTGGCCTCGAAGACCTCTTCGATCCTCGGCAAGCCGTGCGTTATGTCAGCTCCGGCCACGCCTCCAATGTGGAAAGTCCGGAGAGTAAGCTGAGTACCAGGCTCTCCTATGGACTGAGCGGCTATGACACCGACAGCTTCACCGGTCTCAACCTTTCTATTCCTGCCCAAATCAAGGCCGTAACAACTGGCGCAAATGCCCGACAACGCCTTGCAGGTTATGGGCGACCTGACTTTGATCGATTCCAGTTTCGAATCTTGTATGGACTTGGCCGCTTCTCTCGTTATCACGTCGCCGGCTTTGACCACTACCCGCTTATCAATTTTTATGTCATCTAACGCGGTTCTCGAAAAGATCCTTTCGGCGTAAGAATAGCCGTAAGCATCACCTTCGCTCCTTATTATTTCCACGCCTTTCTTGGAACCGCAATCATCTCCGGTTATAAAGACGTCCTGAGCCACGTCGACAAGCCGGCGCGTAAGGTATCCAGCGGCGGCGGTCTTCAAAGCGGTGTCCGTGGAACCTTTCCTGGCACCGTGGGCACTGATGAAGTATTCAAGAACGCTCAAGCCTTCCTTATAAGACGATTTGGCCGGCAATTCTATGGTCTCGCCTCTCACGTCCTGTATTAAACCTTTCATGCCGACCATCTGAATCATCTGCGACCAGCTGCCGCGAGATTTCGAATCTAAAATCCAGTAGAGAGGATTGCCTTCTTTCAGCGTGCCGGGCAGGGACTTTGCGATGCGCTCTCTGGCATCGGTCCAGATCGTTATTATTCTGCTCTTCCTCTCATCGAAAGTCAGGAGTCCGTCGTTGTACTGTTCCTCTATTAAGCTGACCTCTTCTTCGGCTTTGGACAAAATGGCTTTTTTCTCTTCCGGAAGTTTTGTATCGAGCATTCCCCAAGTTATCGAGGAAACCGTGGAATATACGAAACCCAGGTCCTTTATTTTGTCGACGTAGTACCTGCTTTCGTCGACGGTATAATCTTCGATTATTTTGCTGACCAAACTCTTCAGACCGCCTTTATCGAGGGTTTTCTCCACCGAACCGAAATCCTTCGGCAAAACATTATTGAAGATTAATCGTCCGTAAGACGTTTCTTTAATTTCCCCATCGATCTTAACTTTGATCAGCGCATTTATGTCTACCAATCCTTCTTCGTAGGCCAATCCCAGCTCATAGACGCTGGAAAATACTTTCCCCTCGCCCATGGCCCCTTCCTTGATGTGAGTCAAGAAATAAACGCCTAAAATTACGTCGTTGGTGGGCGTGACTATTGGTCCGCCATCGGCCGGCTTCAGCAAGTTCTTGCCGGCATCCATAAGTTCCTGCGCTTCATACTGGGCTTCAACCGTCAAAGGCAAGTGCACGGCCATCTGGTCGCCGTCAAAATCGGCGTTGAAGGCGGTGCAGACCAAAGGCGGAATCCTTATGGCTAGGTCTTCTATCAAAACCGGTTTGAACGCTTGTATGCCAAGCCGGTGGAGCGTGGGAGCCCTATTCAGCAAGACTCTCCTTGATTTGATCACATCTTCCAGTATGGCCCACACTTCCGGCGGTCCTTGTTCTATCAAGCGGTTGGCCTGCTTTATGTTAAAAGCCAATCCTTTTTCTATTATTTTATTTATGACGAACGGGCGGAAGAGTTCTATGGCCATGTTCTTGGGAAGTCCGCACTCGTTGAGTTTCAATTCCGGACCGACAACGATGACCGAGCGGCCGGAATAATCGACGCGCTTGCCGAGGAGGTTCTGGCGAAATCTGCCTTGTTTTCCCTTAAGCATGTCGGCCAGCGATTTCAAAGGCCTCCTCTTGGACGAGAGAAGCTGACTGCCGAGCCTCGCGGTATTATCCACAAGCGCGTCGACGGCCTCCTGCAACATCCTCTTTTCATTCACGATAATGACCTCGGGAGACTTGAGCTCTATCAACTTCTTCAACCTGTTGTTTCTGTTTATGACGCGTCCGTAAAGATCATTGAGATCGGCGGTGGCGTAAAATCCGCCGTCCAAGACGACCATGGGGCGAAGTTCCGGCGGCAAGATCGGCAAGTTCGTCATCACCATCCATTCCGGTCTCACACCGGCTTTCATCATGGACTTTACGAGCTTCAAGCGAAGCAGGATCCTCTTTTGCTTCATTGCGTCCTTGACGTCGGAGAGCTCTTTTTGCAATTCCTTGAAAAGGCTTTTCAAATCCACCGATTCAAGTATTTTCCTTATGGCCTCGGCTCCCTGGCCGGCCTCAAAAACATCACCGAACTTCTCAACCAAAGAATAATATTCGTCTTGGCTCAAGATGAGGCCGGGTTTCAATAAAGAGAGTATCTCCTTGACCTCGGTTTGCTTTTTCTTCAGTTCGTCCGCTTTAAAACCTTCATCTTTGAGCGATTTGAACTCCTTATTGAGATTTTCGAGCGCTCTTTTTTTATTCTCCTCGTTGACGCCGGTCACTATGTAAGCCGCGTAATATATCACCTTTTCGAGCTTAGGCTCGGAAATATTCAAAGCCAAGCTCAAACGCGAAGGCACCGTTTTAAGAAACCAGATGTGCGCCACTGGGGTGGCGAGTTTTATATAACCCATCCTTTCCCTTCGAACCGAAGAATGAGTGACCTCCACGCCGCACTTCTCGCAGACTATTCCCTTGAATTTAACTTTCTTGTACTTACCGCAGTAGCACTCGTAATCCCTGGTCGGCCCGAAAATGCGCTCCGAAAACAAACCATCCTTTTCCGGACGCTGCGTCCGGTAGTTCAAGGTCTCCGGCTTCGTCACCTCTCCGTATATCTTTTCTCCGTCGGGACCTTTATGAGCCGACCATTCGAGTATTTCCTCCGGAGAAGCCAGCTTTATGCCTATTTTTTTGATATCATCCTTGTTCATGTTTTTATTGTTCGTCGTTTTCCTTTTCCGTTTCTTCACGGCCTTTTTCGTATTCATAGCTCACGTTCAAGCCCAAGGATTTCATTTCGCTGACCAAAACATTGAATGAAGCCGGGACGTTTGGCTTTTTTATCTCTTGCCCCCTTATGATGGATTCGAATGCGGCCGATCTTCCGAGGACATCGTCTGATTTTATCGTCAACATTTCCTGCAGGGTGTGCGCGGCGCCATAACCTTCAAGCGCCCATACTTCCATTTCCCCGAAGCGCTGGCCGCCGAGGTTCGCTTTTCCGCCGAGCGGCTGCTGGGTTATCAAAGAATAAGGACCGGTGGAACGGACGTGCATCTTGTCCTCGACCAAGTGGTTCAATTTCATTATGTACATGTATCCAACGGTTATCGGCTCGGCAAAAGACTGCCCGGTGAGTCCGTTATAAACTTTCATTTTGCCGTCAGGTCTGTAACCGGCGGCAGTGAGTTCGTTCTGAATATCGTCCTCTGAAGCTCCGACGAAATTATTGACCACCGCCCGATAGCCGAGTTTATTGGCCGCCAATCCCAAGCTAACCTCCATTATTTGTCCCAAGTTCATGCGGGAAACGACGCCGAGAGGATTCAATACTATGTCGACCGGCGTGCCGTCTTCCAAATACGGCATATCTTCGACTTTCCTTATCTGTGAGATGACGCCTTTGTTGCCGTAGCGTCCAGCCAGCTTATCGCCGGCTTTTATCTTTCGGAGTTGAGCGACCTCGACTTGTATCTTCTTTATTATTCCGGGATCGAGCTTATCGCCCTTATCCCTGGAAAATATCTTTATTCCTATGACCCTTCCTTCTTTACCGTGAGGCAACGTGAGAGAGGTGTCTTTTATGTCCCTGGCCTTCTCGCCGAAGATCGCCCTAAGTAGTCTTTCTTCGGACGTGAGCTCCGATTCTCCTTTGGGAGAAATCTTGCCGACCAATATGTCATTCGCCCTGACTTCCGCGCCGATCCTTATGATCCCGTCGGCATCCAGGTTCCTCAGTTTCTCTTCCGAAACGTTCGGAATATCCGGCGTGGTCGTTTCGGGACCGAGCTTCGTGTCCTTGACCAAGCAAGTATGCGTATCTATATAGATCGACGTAAAGAGGTCTTCCCTGGCAACTCTTTCGGAGACGACTATTGCGTCCTCGAAGTTGGCTCCGTAGAACGGGACGAAAGCCACGAGCAAATTCTTGCCCAAGGCCAAGACACCGTCTTCGGTGGCCGGACCATCGGCCAGGACCGTACCCGGCTTTACTTTATCCCCGACCGACACGCGCGGCTTTTGGGACATGCATGTGGAATTATTAGATCTCTTGAATTTGTAAAGATTGAAAGTTTTACTGCTCTTTTCCATCTTGATGGTTATGGAATTGGCGTCGACTTCCGACACGACGCCCGAGACGTCTGAAACTATGACTTGCCCGGAATCCCTGGCAGCTCTCTCTTCCTGACCGGTGCAGATGAGCGGGGCTTCCGAAACTATCGGGGGCACGGCTTGGCGTTGCATGTTGGAACCCATGAGCACGCGGTTCGCGTCATTGTGTTCCAAAAACGGTATGAGCGAAGTCGAAACGCTGATCATTTGATTAGTCGAAACGTCTATGAAATCCACGTCCACGGCGTTACAGGTCGACGGATCGCCTTTCACTCTGGCCGGCACAACTTTGTCCACCAGCTTACCGTTTTCGCCGATCATGACGTCGGCTTGGGTTATTTTATATTTCTCTTCTTCAAAAGCGTTCAACCACTCGATCTCGTCGGTCACCTTCCCATTCTTAACCTTGAAATAAGGCGTCTCCAGGAAGCCGAACTCGTTGATCCTGGCGCAAGTGGCGAAATAGTTCACGATGCCGATATTGGCGCCTTCAGGCGTTTGTATCGGACAAATGCGTCCGTAGTACGACAGGTGGACGTCCCTGACCTCAAAGCCGGCCCGTTCCCTGGTTAATCCTCCCGGACCCATCGAAGAAAGACGTCTTTTGTGTTCCAGTTCAGCCAAAGGATTCACTTGATCCATGAACTGGGAAAGAGTGGAAGCGGCGAAGAAATCGCGGACCACCGACGTCAGAAGCTTGTAATTGATAAGCTGGGCCGGCTGGAGAGTCGTCCGGTCAAGCGTCGACATCTTATCCTGAATGCCTCTCTTCAATCTCGCAAATCCGATCCGCAACCGGAGTTGCACCAGTTCGCCGACGGACCTTATTCTCCTGTTCCCCAAATGATCTATGTCGTCAGCCTCGGCGGACTGATTATTGTTCAATCTTATGATCTCCGAAACGACGGCTATGAGATCGTCCAAATCCATGACGCGGCTGTCCTTACTCTTTATGTCCAGCCTCTGATTGAATTTATACCTGCCCACGGGACTCAAGTCGTACCTGTCAAATCTGGAGAACATCGGCTCTATCAGGAATTTGGCGTTCTCAAGAGTTGCCAGCTCGCCCGGCCTCAACCTTTTGTATATTTCCAAAAAAGAATCGTCTCTCGTCTTAGCCTCGTCTTTGGCCAGAGTGGCGTTTATGTATTTCAAGTTGCCGGTATCCACCTTGGCGAAAGCCTTCTTCAAATTCTCGTCATTCTCGAAACCGAAAATCCTCAAAAGTTCGGTAATCGGAGCTTTTCTTCTTCTGTCGATTTTCACGCTTATCAAGCCATCGGCTTCCGTTTCAAATTCCAACCAAGCCCCCCTGTTAGGTATCACCTTGGCGCCGAAAAGTTTCCTGCCCCTGAAGATCGAAGCGGTGAAATAGGCACCCGGAGAACGTATGATCTGCGAGACGACCACTCTTTCGACTCCGTTTATTATGAAAGTGCCCCTTGCCGTCATTACCGGAAAGTCCCCGAGATAAACCTCCTGAACTTTGGTATCTTTGGTCAGCTTGTTGGCTAATTTTATGTTGGCCCGAAGCGGAGCTTCATAGGTAAGATCTTTTTCCAGCGATTGAGCTTCGGTGTATTTGGGTTCGTCAAATTTGTAATCCAGAAAACTCAACTCAAGTTCGTTGCCGCTGTGGTCCTTTATCGGCGATATCTCATCGAACAATTCCCTCAAACCCTTTTTAAGAAACCACTTATAAGAATCGATCTGGATCTCCAGCCAGTTGTCCGGATTGAACGATGGCCCTTTATAATAAGAAAATGTTTTTACTTTTTGCTGCATTTTATTTTTGTTATTTGACGACCTGGTTTATAAATATTTTTTCAGTTGTAAATTGTGTTCCTCCAGCGTCCTTGAAAAGAAGGTTGTGCCGGAAGCGTTGGAAAAGTAATAAAGATAATCGGATGACTGCGGCGAGATGGCTGCTTCAATGGCGCCTTTGCTGGGGTTATCTATCGGCGTGGGAGTCCAACCGGTATGCAAATAGGTGTTATAAGGCGAATTTATCTTAGTATCGCCCTTGCCGGGCACTATGTCCGGACAAGTGAAAAGCCGTCCGTCGCATTTGGCGTAACTCAATGTCGCATCGACCTGGAAAGGCATATTAATCGACAATCTTTTAAGCAAAATGCCGGCCACTATTTCCCTGTCCTTCAAATCGGGGACCTCTCTTTCCAAATAAGAAGCCAGTATGAGATCGTCATACCAGTTTTTCTTGCCGGACAAAAGAGGCCAAGATTTTACCTCGAAGGTATCCAAAAATTTTTTTACGACGGCGCTAACATCGGAATTCAAACTGAAGTTGTAAGTGTCGGGCATTAGAAAACCTTCCAAAGACGTCGACTGCGACAAGAACGGATATTGAGAAGCGAAATTATTGAAATTGAAATTAACCAAAGAATCTTTGGTTATCACGCCTTTCGAGGCGAGCATTTGGTCTATGTCTTTCAACGTTGCTCCTTCCGGTATCTGTACGGTTACCTCATCGTGCCCGCCGGACCTCAAAAGCCCGACTATCTGCGGCAAACTCATCGTACCCGCCAGATTGTAAATGCCCGGCTGGAATATGGTGGCACTTCCGGTCAAAAATGAATACACTTTGAAAACGGCTATGGACCTTATGAGCGAAGCTTGTGAAAGCTTAGCCCCTATTTCTTTGAAACTTTCGCCTTTAGTCACGACGAACTGGACCGGATCGTTAACGGCAAAACTTGGTTGTAGACCGTAGAAAAAATAAGCCGTCATAAGAATAAGGACTAAAAAAATACCTAATATCAATAGGAAACGCGAGGCTACCAGTCCCCTTTTGTTATCTTGAGGATTCAAATTTAATATGTTGAATTATACTTATAAGTACGGCAATAGTCAATATGCTCGAACCTCCGTAGCTCACAAAGGGTAGCGTTATCCCCGTGACTGGAAGAAGGCCTATGTTTGACCCTATGTTTATGACTATCTGAGCCAAAAGAACGACACTGCCGCCGAAAACTAAAAACTTGAAACCATTACTTTCCGCCCTGAGGCCTATGTTCATTAATCTATAAAAAATAACGATAAATGTCAATAATAGGACTAGGTCGCCGAACATTCCCCACTCCTCGGAAAAAGCGGCGAATATGAAGTCCGTCTGGGCCTCTGGTAAGAAGTGAAATTGAGTCTGGGTGCCCTGACCGAAACCCTTACCCCAAAATCCGGCTGAACCTATGGCGATCTTCGCCTGTATAACGTTGTAGTTTATTCCCAAGGGATCGCTCTGCGGAGACAGGAAAGCCACTATCCTGTCCTTCTGATAGCCCTTAAGGAAAAAGCTCCAAACTAAAACGGCCATCAGTACGAAGAGAAGGAGGCCGATGAAAAACCTCTTTTTGTTTATGCCGCCGATCAGGATGAATCCCACCCAAATGCTCATTATTATTATGGCTGATCCCAAATCGGGATGTATGGCCGTAAGGAACGTAGGCACTAAAGCAAGTCCGAGTGACGTGAAAAGATATTTCGTCCTCCAGGCAGCGAGATACCTGTTGGTAAAAAAGCCCGCCAATATAAATATTAACGCCAATTTGGCGAATTCCGCCGGTTCAAATTGTATGGGCCCGAGCGCAAGCCAGCTCCTCGTTCCCCTTATAAGATGGGATTGGACGTTGGAGATGACCAAAAGTAATATGGACAGGGTATAAAAACCGTATTTAAACACGGGCCATTTCAATACCCAATACCAGTTCAATTGGCTTCCAAATGTCATGACAAGGAAAGCGACGAGATACCACAGGAGTTGCTTTTGAAATAAGGAATAATCGTAAGGCGCTAAAACGACCAAGCTTATGGAAGCTAAAACGCCAAAACAAAGAACCAGCACCCAGTCTATCTTTTTCAGGTTACTCAGGATTTTCATCTTCGTATAAATATACAAGTACGGTCCTTTTATTACAAAGCCGACCGTTCCGCGATCCGGATATTTAATCTTCGGCGCTCAGAAAAACCTGGGCCGTGGCGCCGGTCATGTCGGATCCGGCGAACACGCTGGACGGCAAGTAAACGTAGAAATTGGCCGTTCCAAAACTTTTTAGATCACTGACCAACGTCTTACCGGCGAACAACGGGTCGCCATACTTATCGAGCACGAAAGCCGTCACGTCCAAAGAAGGAACGCTGAAAGCGCTTTGATTCTTAACTGTGCCGGAGACGACCACCTGATCGGTGCTGGAAGAAATGGTTGGAGTACTGATCAGGGAAAGCGAAGGTATCAGGAAATCGGATGATTTCCTCCACGTTCCGATCTGAGTGACTTTAAAATCAGCCCCGCTTATCCTCTGAACGTTGTAAGATCCGCCGTCGTACTCGACAAGCAGATATTTCGACTCTCCGGGGAGGATATTGTCGTAGCCATTGACCGTGCCCACCACGTTATTGGCGTTATCCACGAGGTCGACCGAATAGTAGAAATTGTTCAAGCCAAGGTCGCTGTTGCCGTTCACGACGTTTATGGCGATAAAGGCCTTGCCCAGCGACGCGCTTTTGAATATTTGCGGAGCGCCGGATTCTTCAAGCGGCTTGGCATCTTTTATATAACAAGGAGTACAGGGCCCTCCGCAATCCACGCCGGTCTCTCCTTCGTTTTGGATGTTATCGAAGCAAGAAGGGGCTTGTTCAAAACCGGGTCTCAAGATCAATAAAACGAACACAGAAATAACCACAAGATACAGCACCCCATATATGAATTTTTTGGCTCCGCGTGACATATCTTAGTTAAATCCAAAATCCAAATTTCAAATGTCAAATTCGGACTTTGACATTGATTTGACATTTGTCATTTGGTATTTGAAATTTCGAACATCTTCTTTAACTCCTCCTTTCTCACACTGGCTCCTCCTACCAGTACTCCGTCTATTTCATCTGCCCCCAGGAAAGCAGCGATATTCTTCGAATTAACCGAACCGCCGTACAGAACTTTGGTATTTGGTATGTGGTATTTAGTATTTAGTATTCCCTTGATAAATCGGGCCATTTCGGCGCTTTCTTCAGGCCGATCCGATTTGCCGGTCCCAATGGCCCAAACCGGCTCGTAGGCCACGACTAAATTTTTAATTTGAAATTTGAAATTTTTAATGCCGCGAAGATCGTCCTCCAACTGACGAGCGACGAATTTCTTTGCGTCTAAAACGCCGTTTCCCCTCACTGACCACGGTTCTCCGACGCAGAGTATTACCCGCAAGCCGGCGCGGCAGGCGGCGAGGATTTTCTTATTGACCGTCTCGTCCGTCTCGCCGAAATATTTCCGCCTCTCCGAATGACCGATCAACACCCACTGAACTCCGGCGTCTCTAACCATGGACGGCGAGGTTTCTCCCGTGAAAGCCCCTTTCTTTTCCCAGAATATGTTTTGCGCGCCGACTTCCGCCTTTTTCGCCCTTCTCGCGATCTCCCGCAAAAAAATGGACGGCGGAAATATGACGACGCCTTTCCTGTCTGAAAAACCGGAAAGCGACAAAGCTTCTTTTTCGGTCTCCGGATTAAGTTTCCAGTTTAACGCTATGATTTTCATCTAATGAATTTTACCACTTATAACGTTTAAGCAAAATATTGAGCTTCACGGCCGCCACGTCCCGCAACGTTAACAGATACGCGGAAAGTTTGACTTTTGACTCGCCTATATCGCTCCATCTGACAGGCATTTCTTTTACCTTGAGACCGAGACCTCTCGCAATGACCAGCGATTCAAAATCGAAACCCCATCCCTCCAAAGAGATCAATCGAAAAATTTTTTCCGCCGCTTCTTCGCTGAAACATTTGAAGCCGCATTGCGTATCCTTCACGTCCCGGAGAAGAAAAATCCTGATTATCACGTTCCCAATCCTTCCCAACGATCTCTTCCATAACGGCTGTGGCGGATCGATGACCGACCCTCTGAGGTATCGGGAACCGATGACCGCGTCACAGCCGGTTTTAAAAAACTGGATCATCGCGCCAAATTGATCTATCGACGTTGCATTGTCCGCGTCCATGAAAAGCCGATAATTCCCCCGCGCGGAAAGCATTCCGAGTTTCACGGCATATCCCTTCCCCTTTCCCCGCACCCCCTCGATTAATCTCACGGAGGGGATGATCTTTGCGAACGTTTCCATTATCTTCGGCGTCGAGTCCGAGGAGCCGTTATCGACGACGATAATCTCATAAGAATAATCAGCTGCCTTGAGTTGTCTATCGACGTCGACGAGCGTGAAAGGCAACCTTTTTTCTTCGTTATACGTCGGGATGATAACTGAAAGGAAGGGTTTCATGTCTGTGAATGTTTAAAAACGACGAATTTATAGCTGGAAAAATTGAAAAACTTCGACGCGAGCGAAGCCGAGAGAGCTCCGACATTAGCCCACAGAACGGAACTCATGATCGCCGGCCTTGGAATCACGTTCACGATGAAAGCGGCAACCGAGACATTTATGACGGCGCCGATCGCGGAAAAGAGAATGAATTTCATGTATTCGCGACCCGACACCGGCAAATCGTGCTTGAAAGTCCAAAACTTGTTCCAAAAATAACTGTTGGTTGCGGCCACCGAAAAGGATACTGTCTTAAAAAGGGCGAACGCCAAACCGGAAGAATGCCCCGTGAAGATCATGAGCGCGTTCAACACCGCGAGGTCTATGAGTGTATTCAAAACGCCGACGATTAAGAATCTCACGAACTCCCTCAGACTCTTGCTTGAAATGCGGCGCATGAAGACTTAATTTCTTAGGCGGTCATATATCTCGGACTCGACGACCTCCCTCGGTTTCCCGTATCTGGACGAAGATGATTCCTTCAGCTTGTCGATAACAGACGCGTCGCCGCTCTCGGCCTTGGGAACCATCACGTTGAACGGTTTCGCCGTCTCGCCGTTTATGAGCATCCTTACGTAAGCATTGAAATTATCGACATTTACGAGATCGTTCTGATTGAAGACCGGCTCGAACGTCTTCACCAGAAATTCCGCATCTTGAGGTCCTACCCTGAAGGAGATCGTCGATCCGACGTTGCCGAAAACGGCATCCCTTATTTTCTCCGAAAGTTGGGCGATGAACTGATGCGCGATCGTCAGATTTAATTTGTATTTCCTGGCTTCCGAGAGAATCGTCGATATTGAATCCGTCGTGAAATTCTGGAACTCGTCTATGTAGAGATAAAAGTCCCGTCTTTTTTCCTGGCTTATGTCAGCCCGACCGAGCGAGGCCATGAGTATTTTGCCGACGAATATCATGCCCAAGAGATTTGCATTAAGGTCCCCCACCTTCCCTTTGGAAAGATTAACCAAAAGTATCTTCCCGGAATCCATTATGTCCCTGAAATTAAAAGCCGATTTTACCTGTCCGACTATCGGCCTCATGTAATCATTGGCCGTAAAATTATTGAATTTGGACGTAACGTAAGGCGTTATGTTCTGAAGAGCCGCTTCTCCGCCCGCTTTTACCGCTTCCTTTTCCCAAAAATCCTGCACGACCGGATTCGATATCCTCGCGAGCTTCCTCTTGCGGAAATCAGCGTCGGAAAAGACCCTGGCAACTTCCATCAAGGTTGCTGGTTCGTTCGGAGCATCCTCCATGAGAAGGAAGAGCGCGTTCCTCATATATTGTTCGAACATGGGCCCGCCGGTCGTTTTCAAGTCATAAAGCCTGTCGAAGATTTGGAGCATTTCATTCACTATCGACGTCTTTTCTTCCGGCTTCGAGAAATCGTATTCCAGCATGTTGAGTCCCACCGGCATCTTGAGATTGCCCGGATCAAAAACTATGACATCGCCGTACCTGTTCTCAGGGATGACCCTTAAAACGTCTTCCACCAGATCACCGTGCGGATCTATGACGGCCACGCCTTTTCCCCTCTTTATGTCTCCGTCTATCATATTGGTCAGAAAATTCGATTTACCGGTGCCGGTTTGACCTATGACGTAGACGTGCCTCCTCCTATCGTCGTCGGTGATCCTCACTTCCTTGCTCTCTCCCCTGAAACGGCTCAGGCCTATCAAGACGCCGTCTTTTGGCAGGTTCGGCGGCGGCGGAGCTTCCTTGGACTTCAGATATTTTATCCTCGGTATCTCAGTAAACGGCGTCGGCAGATGAAAGACACTGGCTAGTTCGGTACTCGATAGGACAACCGCCTCGCTGGGATTGAATTCGCGGAAAGAGAATTCGAAAAACAACCGCTTTTGATTCGACGGCTTCACTATCCTGAACTCATTCCTGTTGGGGGAGCTGAACTGGGAAAAGCCGGCCGACAAACCGTTTATAATCGATTCCGTCTGTATTTGATTGGGGGATGACGCGAGCAGTCTTATGTTCACCTCGAAGAGCGGCTTGCCGGCTTTTTGAGAGACCATCTTCAAGCTCTCTTCGTCGACGTTTGCCGGAGACGACCCCTCAGCACCCTGCGACGGGACACCCTTATTGGCGGCTTGTATCAGATCCGAGGGAGATATGGAAAAGATGTCGTTTTTTAATATGTCCTTGATCTGCCATCCTTTCTTCAAGTATTTTAAGGCGGAGTTCACGCCTTGATTGAATTTCTTGTCCGCGGGTTTCGCAACGATCTGCATGACGCCGCCTTCACCTATCTCGTCTATCTTTGATAAGCTGCCCAATATGGGCAGAAACGTATCGGCATCGACTTCCTCATAGGTCCTTATAGGCAGTATGAATTTTTCCTTCTCGGCCAAGATAACGCCCGAAGAAAAGCCGGAGTAATTAAAAATGTTGTAATCATCCACTCTCTCGACCGAAGAATCATTCCAAAACGACTGGACTTGCCGCACGAAGACATCGGCGAATTTCTCCTTGATGGCGGCATAAAAACATATCTCCTGGCCGACGTGCGGCACCGCAACCTCGAACACAAAAGGCTCACTGAAGGACGTCAGCGTCGCAAATAATTGCTCCGAGACTTCTATTTCCTTCTTCAACTCTCTGCCTTCTTTTTCGATTCTGGGAATTTTAATCAGAAAAAGAGGCATTTCGAGCTCCTGCAACAATTTCCGGCTTCTCTTTCTTTTCCAAGAAAAAAAGAACAAGACCGCGCCCAAAATCAGCAAAACTATTATTATGAAACTTATGAAAATGGACATGGTTGCTAAAATATCAAATGACAAATGCCAAATGCCAAATCAACGACAAAGTCCAAAAACCAAAAAGTAAAACGTTTTTGACATTTGAAATTTGGAATTTTGGCTTCATTTTATGATTCCTCTTTTCTTCAGCTCCGGAACGAGCTTATCGACTAAGGCGTCGTGAAAGGCGTCCTCCACGAATGGCGGATATTTTTTGGCTTCCATTATCGCTCTTTCCACCCCGAATTTAAAAGCGAAGTTTATTAAATTTTCGACTATTGCTTTCACGTCATTGCTCCCCTCGTCTCCGGACAAGTACGAAGGCAGAAATTGACCCGTCGAATCCTCACCCGGCTCTTTCTTGATATTGGAACTAATATCAACACCTGCCTCCACGGGAGGCAGGGATTTCAATGATTCCTTCACGATTTTTTCTATCGGCACTTCCTTGAATTCCGGAGATTCAATTTTTTTGGAAACCTCGACGCCCAACCGATTAAGGCTGCTGTCCAGGTTCTCGCTGAAGTTCTGCACCTTCACCATTATAGTTATTATATAACAAATCCTAAATTAAAAATCCTAAATCCTAAATAAATCCCAATAACCAAATTTCCAAATCCAAAACACGCGTTTTGGTCATTATGATTTTTGATTTTGATATTGTTTAGGATTTAGTGCTTAGGGTTTAGGATTTCGTTACTGTTGCGACAAATTTTGAATCTGGATTGATCCCGGAGCGGTCGTCACGTTGGTGCCGGAGGTATATTGATTGGCCGGAGCGACAAACGGCCCAGTGATCCCGGAACCGCCGGACCAATCTTTCTGATTAAAAACGAAGTTAGACCATCTCGTGACGTAGTCGGACAGACTGAAATTGGACGTTTTCCCGGCCGCATCCCACTCGGTCACGGCTGTTATTTCCTGCGTCGACGGATCATCAAAATAACTGCCGCCGCAGGGAGGATTGCCGTCGATCGGCGAAGTCGACGTCGTGCTGACGCTCCGGCAAACGTTATCGACGTAGAAATACCTCCGGAACACATTGCTGTTGTAGAGCTGTTTTATCTCGCTTGCCGACAGCGCGCGGTTATAAACACGGATGTCATCAAGAGAACCGTTGAAAATCAAACTGCCGTTTTCTCTGGCGCCTATATTGAAGCTATATGTGTTGCTTAAATTACAAGAGGAATAAGACGAAATGTTTGCGACGCTCGTTTGTACTCCATTGAGATACATCGTGGCATTACCGTTTCGTTGAACGGTCACGGAAATGTATTGCCATACGCCGGGCGTCACCGGAGCGCCCAATCCGCCCCACATTATCGCACAACCGGTCCCTTGACCCAGCATCATATAATAGCTACCGTATCGCGAATATAAGTCCCAACCATTCACCGTCGTGGAATAAACCCACTTACCGACGATTGAATGCCAATTACTCGACGTATCCAAGATCGGCGTGTAAGCCCAAGCCGACACCGTAAAATCACCCGTACCAAAATCCAAAACACCACTCGCCGGATCGCCTATCCCGACGTAATCCGTCGATGAAGCATTAAAACCAAGACAGTATCCAATTTTGCACGTCGACGTCGACTGCCACGTCGGTCCGCCTATGAGTGTTCCGTTATCGCCGTTCCCGCTCTCATCATAGGTCACCGTTCCCGTCCCTTCGTCGAATCCCCAGTGGCCCACTAGACCATTCTTTATGTCATTATCTATCACCCCTTCCTCTCCCGGCACGGCCATGAACCCGGTACTGGAGGCCACTAAGAAATATTTAGACGACGATGTGTGATTCAAATCGTAGATATTGCTCCAATCGGAAAGAGCGAATGACTTTGCTTTGTTCATCATGTCCTGGCTGAGCTGGGTAGCCGTCGCAAGCGTCTGGTTGGTGGAACTGGCTCTTATGACGAAGGCTATGGCCATACTGGCCGCTCCTATAAGGAGAGCACCTATGGAAAGACCAACCAAGATCTCGACTAAGCTCTGCCCGCTGTTTTTTCTCATTCATTAATTATAAACGAAAAACCCCCTAAACACAGACGGAGGTCGGGGGTTTCATGTGCGCAGGGTGAGAGTCGAACTCACGAGGCCATATAG
>CAYQPG010000004.1:0-23018 GCA_964419525.1 uncultured Candidatus Saccharibacteria bacterium
TTATACTTCATACTTAATGTTATTGTAAAGCGAGCTTGCGGTACGGCGGTAGCTCCGCGTTAAAAATTCATCGGGATATCGGATAGCGGTAGTCCGCACCCTTGGGGTGGGTGTAGCCCCGGTTCAACTCCGGGTATCCCGACAATAAGAATTAAAATTGAAGTCATTGCCGATAAATTTGAAACCCAGATGCATTTTGTACACCTGGGTTTCTTGAATTCCGTCTCAGCGTCTGAGATACAGGGGCTTGTTGACCCCGATCTCTTTTTTACTTGTTGCGCTGCCATTCCCATCAACTTTATTTTTCCAATTCTTCATGAACGCGCTGCCGCTTTCTACTTCGCCGACTACCACGTCTCCTTCTTTGGCGTTGTGAAAACGGCGATGATTGCCTTTTTTGAAAGCGAATAACTCGCGTTCCCTGCCTAGCTCGTCGAATGTCACGACTACGCAGCGATCCCGGTCGCTATCCGAGACCACGCCTGCTATCGTTTCCGTTCCCCTTTCCTCCTTGTTTTCCGTTTTCTCTTCCTGGCTTTCGATACAGTCGCAAGGCCAACACCTCTTGATAACGTTTCGATTATCGATCCTGGTAAGTCTCACGTGGAGCTTGTCACCCTTCTTGAGATTAAGGCGACAATCATTCTTCCTGAGCGAGATGGCTTCTTTTTTTTGGCTGAAGACCATTATCTTGTAATACCTTCTTCTGATCTTCAACACTCGGGCTTCGACAATCTCACGATAAAAACACATACGACCTCCTAGAAGTTTTTAGTTGTGGGTTATGTGAAAGTGCGACTGTCCAGGCAAAATAAAATGTCCGGGCATTAGGGTTCAATGTACCACAACTAACAAATATGTCCATGCCCTGATCAGGCATCGATCGTTAAAAATTAAAAACTTCAAATTAAAAATTAAATTTTAATATCCCTCCAGTTTTTTGGATTTGTGGTGGTTCCTTATCTTCTCCAAGGCCTTGGCTTCGATCTGCCTGATGCGTTCGCGGGTGACGCCGAACTCTTTGCCGACTTCCTCCAGCGTGTGAGGAATATTGTCTTCGAGTCCGAATCTCATCGCCAATATTTTTTGTTCCCGATCGGTAAGGTCCGCCAGTATCTCTTTTATCTGGTCCCTTAAAAGCGCTTGATTAGCCAACTCGTCGGGGCTTAAGCTTTGCTCGTCTTTTATGAAATCCGAAAGCGTCAGATCGTCCTCGCTGTCGCCTATCGGCGCTTCGAGGGACATCACTTCCTGGGATATTTTTTGTATGTAATGGATCTTCTTGACGTCCATTCCCATTTCGGAGGCTATTTCTTCCGGCAGCGGTTCCCGGCCCAATTCCTGCATCAATTGTCTTTTGGCTTGGGTATATTTCGTTATGGTTTCGACCATATGAACCGGTATCCTTATGGTCCTTGAATAATCGGCGAGAGCTCTCGTGACAGCTTGCCTTATCCACCAAGTAGCGTAGGTGGAGAACTTAAAGCCTTTGGTGTAATCGAATTTGTCTACCGCTCTCGAAAGTCCGATATTCCCTTCTTGGATAAGATCAAGGATACTCAAGCGCTGACTCCGGTTGGCATATCTCTTGGCTATGGAAACCACGAGTCTTAAGTTGGCCTGTATCAGTCTTTTTCTGGCCGCCTCGTCCCCTTTTTCTATGCGTTTAGCCAGCTCTTTCTCTTCGGCGGATGTCAAAAGCGGCGTTTTGCCGATCTCCTTCAGATACATCTGGACGGCATCCGGTAAATCATTCTCGACTTTCGTCGCTTCCTTGAGTTCATCGGCCGAGACCTCCTCCAGGTTGAGGTTCTTTATGACCGGCCCGGATTCTTTTATTTTGATGCCTTCTTTTTCCAGGCGGGCATAGACCTGCTCCAAAAACGGAAGATTTTTCTCTATTTCAGGGAAATAATTCAAAACCTCGGCGTCGGTCAGGAACTCCCGGCCCCGGCCTCTCTTAATAAGATCTTCTAGTGCTTCGGCGTACTCCGGTGGCACCGGTATTTTCTTCTCGGGCTTAGCCGTGACTTTTTTCGGCGTTCGTCCCTTGTTCGTTTTTCCGATTTTCGCTTTATTTCTTTTGGGCCCCGCGATATTCTTGGACTTTTTATTTTTGGTCGCTGACTTTCGTTTTTTGTTCTTGGAAAGAGCCATTTGAAAAGTGGTTGTTTTTGTTTATTTTAGATTTGACCTTTCATTTCGACAGATCGTTCAGTTTCTTGCTGATATCCGAGAATTGCGACAAAAGCTTGGACACGTTCTCCTCATCCTCGGAACTTTCCGCTTCTTTGAGGGCTTTCTTTATCGAGGATTTCGTCTTCTTCATCGATAAGACCTTCAATTTTTTCAGGAGATCATTGAACTCTTTTTTTACGGTCTTTTCGTCGAGACTGCTTGAGACATACGAAGCTTCCAGTTCCAAAAGTGCTGTATCCTCGGAGTTCTCGTCGCCTCTGATTATTTTCTGGAAATTATCCGGCAAAAGGTCTATTTCGCTCTTTAAGATATCAAGAAGTTGCGGCTTTGTCAAAGATATGGCCGTGAGTTTTCTGGCTATTTCGTCTATTTTGTCGGATTTTTCGTCATCGCCCACAAGTTCATTCGAAACACCGGACGTATCGGCGCTGCCGATGTTGCTCAATTCCTCCCTCAGGTCGTTCTCCGGTATTTCGGACAGTCTGGCGGCTTCTTTTATCCAAATGCCTTTCTCGACGGCGCTTTGAACGGTATTTATCATGGACAGTACGTGCCTCAACATCCTCTTTTTTTCCGGTACGCCCCCCTCTTTATAGGATGACGACAGGAAATAAACGTTCATAAGATAAGACAAGGCGGGCTTAGCCCAGCTTATGGCCGTTCTCATGAAATCAGGATTTTTTTCGCAAGCCTCGGCCGGATCCTTGAATTTGCCGAGATCTATAACCTTTACATGGAAGTCGAAATTATGAAAATGGTCCAGGCTTCTCTCCAGGGCTTTGATGCCGGCCTTGTCTTTGTCAAAACTCATCAAAGCCGTATCGGCGAATCTCCGAAGCTTCACGAGATGTTCCTCCGTGAGTCCGGTGCCCGAAACAGCGACTACGTTTTTCACTCCCGACTGCCACATCGCAAGGAGGTCCATCTGACCCTCCACCACGACCACCGATTTCAGTTCGCTTATCGCCTGCTTTGATTTATCAAAACCGTAAAGTATTTTGGATTTATTGAAAACCAAGGTTTCCGGCGAGTTAAGATATTTAGGCGAGTTCTCGGGATCGTTGCCGGAAGCGTCTGGCACCGCCCGTCCGGTAAAAGCCACGGCCTTGCCCATTTGATTGGCTATCGGGAACATTATCCTCGTTTGAAACTTATCCTTGTATAAACCGCTTGCGTTCTTCTGCGCCAATCCGGCCCTTACGATGTCGTTCACGTTGTAGCCGCTTTTAATGAGGAACCTGGTCAGCTCATCGCCGCCCGGAGCGTATCCAAGTTCGAATTCGCGCACGGTCTCGTCGTTCAATCCGCGTTTTTTCAGATAAGACGTTATTTTCTCGTTCTTGATCAGCGCACCGGCGTAAAATTTGGCGGCGGCATTGTTTATATCGTAAAGCACGCCGAATTCCCTTTGTTCCGAGGGACTTATGGTCTGTATCTGGAGTCCGGCCTTTTCGGCCAGAAACCTCAAGGCTTCCGGGAACTCTATGTGTTCGTAGAGCATCACGAACTTGATAATGTCGCCTCCCAAACCGCAACCGAAGCAGTGCCAAATCTTCCTTTCCGGCGATATGAAAAAAGAAGGCGTTTTTTCCTGATGAAAGGGACAAAGCGCCTTGAAATTTCTGCCGGTCGGCGTAAGCGTCAGATACGACTTTAGAAAATCGACAATATCGATTTTCCCTTTTATCAAATCAACATCCGTGGCCATCACGGGTATTTTACCCTCATCCGCCGCTTCTTTCAAATGAACAAAAATGCCGCAGGTGCTAAAAAACCTGCGGCGGTAAAAACCTCCGACTTCATAAAAGTCGATAAATGCCGTCAAAATCGACGAACAACTTTACGACGTCGACATGGAGAAAATTTCTCAGCGTCTTCTCGCCTTCCTCCAGTTCGTTGACGTAGAATTGAACATCGATCTTGCCGCCGTAGGCGCCACATTCGGTGTGGGCCATAAGGACGACCTTCTCCGACTTATGGAGCTTTATCGAGGCGGCCACCTGCCTTAATATAAAATCCCTATCGGATTCGTTCTCGGGAGAGGAAATCTGTTTCACTCCCCCGGCTATTTTGACGACGTCGAATTGATATTCGGGCGTCATAGCCAAGAACTTCTCCAAAGCCTCGCTGAATCTGTCGTCGAAACACCAGATCACCGTGGCCTTGGACAAATAATGGTCCCGAGGCGACTCGATGTTCAATATTTTTTTCATCTTCATTGGTTCATTCTCCATTTTTTTGAAACAACTTTTCCCTAAATTATCAGAAATGTTCCGTTTAGTCAACGAGAAGCGTGAGAAGCGTTTCGTCCTTTACCTTTTTAACCTCCAAAAATCCCGATTTTATTTCAAAGAATTTTTCGTTGCCGTTCATGTCCACTATCCTGGCCGATCCGGGTTTCAATGAAGCTATGAGCGGACGGTGATGCGGCAAGACGGTTATTTCTCCGGTCTTGGTCGCGACTGTGAGGCTTTTTATCTCCGATTCGAAGAGAATCCCTTTCAGCGAATCTATCTTGGCGTTCATTGTTTCTCGATTTCATCGATGCCGCCCTTTAAGTAGAAATTCTCTTCCGGGACCTGGTCGTATTTACCTTCCATTATTTCTTTGAAGCCGCGGATAGTTTCCTTAAGCGGTACGTATTTGCCCGGCCGACCGGTGAACGTTTCCGCGACGAAGAACGGCTGCGACAAGAATCTTTGTATCCTTCTCGCCCGTTCAACGAGGAGCCTGTCCTCTTCCGAAAGTTCTTCTATGCCCAGAATGGCTATGATATCCTGCAATTCCTTGTGTCTTTGCAGTATCCTCTGAACTTCGTGAGCCACGAAGTAATGCTCGTCGCCGACTATTTTGGGCGTTAAAGCCGTTGAATTCGAAGCCAAAGGATCGACGGCCGGGTAAATACCTATTTCCGTCAGAGCTCTCGATAGAACTATGGTTGAATCTAAATGGCTGAAGGTGGTGGCCGGGGCCGGATCGGTTATGTCGTCGGCTGGAACGTAGATGGCCTGAACCGAGGTTATAGAACCTTTGTCGGTCGAAGCTATTCTCTCTTCGAGCTTACCCATTTCCTCGGCCAGCGTCGGCTGATAGCCGACCGCCGAGGGTAACCTCCCGAGGAGCGTCGAAACTTCGAGGCCGGCCTGGGAAAACCTGAATATGTTGTCTATGAAAAGAAGTACGTCTTTTCTGTCTTCGTCTCGGAAATACTCGGCCATGGTGAGAGCCGTGAGGGCGACCCTTAAGCGGCTTCCCGGAACCTCGTTCATCTGTCCGAAGACCAACGCGGTCTTGCCGAGGACTCCCGATTCTTTCATCTCATGATAAAGATCGTTCCCTTCCCTGGTCCTTTCGCCGACTCCGGCGAAAACGGAAGCGCCGCTCGAAACTTCGGCTACATTCCTGATGAGTTCCTGAAGGAGGACCGTCTTGCCGACCCCGGCGCCGCCGAAGAGTCCCACTTTGCCGCCTTTTATCATTGGAGCTATGAGATCGATGACCTTTATCCCGGTCTCGAAGACCTCAACCTTGGTGGATCGCGACGTCAAAGGAGGCGCGTTCCGGTGTATGGGCCAGCGCGTCTTGAAATCTCTTTTTTTGCCGTCCAAAGGTTCGCCTAGGACGTTGAATATGTTACCGAGAACTTCATTGCCGACCGGAACGTTTATTGGTTCTCCGGTATCCTCGACTTCGTCGCCGCGCTTAAGTCCGTCGGTGGAACCGAGTGAGATGGCCCTTATTTTGCCTGGCTCCAGATGTTTCGCCACCTCGAGGATTACGTCCTCACTCTGACCTTCCGCCCTGGTTCTAAGAGCGTTAAGAAGCCTCGGCACTTTCTTCTCGTCGAATTCGACATCGACCACCGGACCTATTATTTGTATTATCTTTCCTTTGTTCATAATTTTATATTTTCGTTATGGCGGCGACCGTACCCGTCAATTCGCCGAGTTCATTGGTTATCATTTCCTGCCTGGATTTGTTGTATTCCAGAACCAATCCATCGGTGATCTCTTTGGCGTTATCAGAAGCGTTTTTCATGGTCATCCTCCTCGAGGAATGTTCCGAAGCGTTGGCCTCCAGCATCAGATGATAAATCTCTATTCTCAAAAGATGAGGCAGTAAGTCCTCCAATATTTCCTCAGGCGAGGGCTCTAAGAGATAGTCCAATGGTTTTACGGCCCTTTTTCTTTCAATGCTCTTCCTTAAGTCGGAATATTTACCGGTTTTGGGAATCACTTCTTCTATCGTCTTTCTTATTTTCGCGGCGTCAAGCGGGAGAATTTGCCTTTCGACGACCTCCTGCGAAAGAGCCGAGGTGAAGTTCATCGAGAAAGATATTATCTTGTCCCATTTTCCATCGCGATAACCATCGGCCAGAACGGCCGACAATTCTTCGGTTTCCCGAAGATCGACAAGATCGCTGTAGTTCGTGAAAGACCCGACCGGCTGGACGCCAAGCTTTTTCAAGTGATCGGTTCCTTTTTGTCCGACGCTTAAAAAGCAAAGCGCGCCGTTTTTCATATCTTTCTCTTTACCCTTTAAATATCCGTCCAATTTCTTCAATATCGAGCCATTGAACGAGCCGACCAATCCTTTGTCGGACGTCACCGTCAGTATCAGCGTTTTTTTTACGTCCCTTTCGAACAGTTGGGCGTGATTTTCCGAAACGGAAAGATAATGACTCAGATTGCCCAGTATTTCCATGGCATCGAAAGCGTAGAACCGGGAAGAAAGCGCGGCTTCCTGCGCTTTCCTCATTTTCGTGGCCGCGACCAGCTCCATGGCCGCCGTTATCTGATTTATGCTTTTCACTCCGCTTATCCTTTTTTTCAGGTTGTTTAAAGATGCCATGAGATAGACTCTATTGCTTTTTTAAGCGACTCCTCGGTGTCTTTTTCCAAATCGCCCGTCTTGGATATCTTTTCCAGGACTTCGGCGTGCAGATTTCCCAGGTATTCGAGAAGCTCGTCCATCTTTCGGCCGGCCTCTTCTTTCGCAAATCCATCGAAATATCCATTGGTGGCCGCATAAGATAAGGCCACTTCTTTTTCAAAAGGCAGCGGATTAAGGTCGCTTTGCTTCAACGATTCGGTCAGTATCTCGCCTCTTTTTATCCTCTTCTTGGTCATTTCGTCGACCTCTGAAGCGAACTGGACGAAGGCCTGCAATTCCCTGAACTGGGCTAATTCCAAGCGAAGCCGGCCGGCCACTTTTTTCATGGCCTTGGTTTGGGCCGAAGAACCGACGCGCGAGACGGAAAGTCCGGCGTTTATAGCCGGCCTCATACCCTGATAAAACAAGTCTGATTCCAAATAGATCTGACCGTCGGTTATTGAAATGACGTTCGTCGGTATGTAGGCCGAAATATCGCCAAGCTGGGTTTCTATTATGGGCAAGGCCGTAAGCGATCCGCCGCCTTTCGCTGCAGTGAGCTTGGCGGCCCTTTCCAGAAGCCTTGAGTGAAGATAAAATACGTCTCCAGGATACGCTTCCCTTCCCGGCGGTCTTCTTAAAAGCAGCGATATTTGCCTGTAACTCCAGGCGTGCTTCGAAAGGTCGTCGTAGATGACGAGAGCATCCTCGCCTTTATCCATGAAATATTCACCGATGGCACAGCCGGCGTAAGGGGCTAAGTACCAAAAAGCGGCCGGATTGGAAGCCCCGGCCACCACTATTATCGAATATTTCAAAGCGTCGTTCTCTTCGAGCGTTTTGACGAGTTGAGCCACCTTCGATTCCTTCTGCCCTATGGCGACGTACACGCAAACCGGCAATTTTCTTCCGGTATCGCGCTTCTGGTTTATTATGGCGTCGAGCGCGATAGCCGTCTTGCCGGTTTGTCTGTCGCCTATTATCAACTCCCTTTGACCTCGTCCTATGGGAACCATCGTATCGATGGCCTTTATTCCCGTGTGAAGCGGAACTTTGACCGATTCCCTGTCGAGCACCGACGGGGCCTTCCTTTCCAGAAAATATCTGGCCGGTTTTTTATTTTTAAAAATTTCCCCTCTTCCGTCCAAAGGCCGTCCCAGAGGATCAACTACCCGTCCCAACATTTCTTCGCCAACCTCGATTGAAAGAATCTGACCTGTCCTTTTGACCGTGTCGTTGCTTTTTACGGACGTGTCGTCACCCAATACCAAGGCACCCACCGAGCCTTCTTCCAGGTTCAAAGCCAAGGCGGGAACATCCCCGTCTTCGGTCACTATAGTCATGATCTCCTGGCTCTTGACCTTCTCAAGCCCGGAGATCTTAGTCACTCCGTCGCCAGCCTCGATGACCCGACCTATTTCTTCCCATTCCGCTTTTTGACCGGTTTCATCCTCCAGCGCTTTCCTTAATTTTTCTATTATTTCGTAGCTCATTTTTATTTTTCTTTTTTATCGAAGAGATTACCGAGCAATTTTTTGAGGGACAGGTCCAATTCACGCGATTCGTCGACAGATAACTTCACGCCAGCCGCGAGATCTTCGTTTATGGAACGCTCCAGATCGTATTGGCCTTCACCTAGTTTCTTCAAAATATCGGCATAGAAACTTTCCGGCAAAGCTCTCGCGCTTTCGACGAGAAGAGAGTGCCTGTTTTCAGTTTCCCTGAGATATTTTTCGGCTGATTTAAGTATCTCATCCTTGCGTATCTGATCGCCATTCTTAGCGATTATTCCGGCCATCTTGCCGACTAGCCTGTCTATTTCTTCGGGACTCTTATTCTTAACGAGTTCTGAAAGGACCTTGGCGTATATTTTGGACGATATCTTCATTTTCGGCTTATCGTTTCTTCGGCAACTCTCTTCAGGAGAGCTTCATCCACCGACGACGGATCGATCTTTACGGCCTTCACCAGTACTTCCTTGGCGAGCATCGCTATTTCCTTTTCGGCGCTCCTCAGAGCCTTTTCCCTGGCTTCGCTTATTTCTTCCAGGCTTTTTTCCTTAAGCTCCAAGTTTTTTGTTTCGGCTTCTTTCAATATCACGGCTTCTTTGTCTTTAGCTTTTTTCTCCGCGCCGGAAATTATACTCAAGGCTTCGCCTTCGGCTTTCTTAAGCGTGTCCTTTTCCATCTCTCTTATTTCCGAAAGACGCCGCGAGGCTTCTTCCTCTTTGTCCAACCCCTCCTTTATTTTCTTCCTTCTGTCGGCGATCGACTTGGCGAGAGGTTTATAGATTAAAAAGGTGAAAATAACTAGGATGACGACGAAATTGAACGCTTGGCTCAAGAGAAGCCTCCAGTCTATGCCAAAATTTTGAATTAGTGATTGCATGATTATCTACCAATTACGTTTTGTACGAATACGCGAATAAGTTTCCGTATATTCGTATTTTGCAGCCATTCTAAGTGAACTTAACTATGAGCGCTATGACAAGCGCGTAAATAGCCAATGCTTCAGCGAAGGCTATGGCCAAGATCATGGCTGTCTGTATCTTAGGCGCCGCTTCCGGATTCCTGCCGATGGCTTCGGCGGAACTCGCTCCTATCCTGCCGATGGCGATGGCTGGAGCAATGACTCCAATGGCGATCGTGAGCGCCGTGGCTATTAATTTTATGCTTCCAATGTCCATGTGATTGATTTTTATTTAATTTACGTGTTTCGACCTTTTTATTTACCGGTTTCTCAATGCCCTTCTTCCAAGGCGGTTGCGGCCGCTATAAAGACGAGCGTGAGCATTGCGAATATGAAGGCCTGTATGAATCCCACGAAGAGTTCCATAATCATGAAAGGCATCGGTATGAAGTAAGGGGCCAATCCCCCGATTATTATCAAAAGCACTTCTCCAGCGAAAACATTGCCGAAAAGCCTGAAAGAGAAGGAAATCACCTTGGCGAACTCCGATATCAATTCCAAAATGCCAACGAAGAACTTTATCGGATTGCCGAAATTGAAGAATCTTTTCAAGTGGATCTTTATGCCCAGCGACTTGATCGCGATGATATTGGTGGTTATGACGGAAACCAAAGCCAAAGCCAAAGTGAAATTAAGATCACTGGCCGGCGAACGCAGAAAAGGGATTATCGGTTTCACGCCTTCCTTGAGCCCAATGGAACTCAATCCCGGCAAAAGTCCCAGCCAATTGGCCGTTATTATGAAAAGGAATATGGAAGCTACCAAAGGAAGGTATTTTTCGGCCAAAGACCTTTCGCCAAGAACGCTTTCCATAAGGTTCAATATTTCTTCCATCAGTGATTCAAAAAAAGATTGGAACTTTCCAGGAAGCACTTTGACTTTTTTCCGGAATACCAGCCCGAAAACCAAAAACAGCAACACGACGACAGAACTCAGAAGAAGCGTGTTTGTTATGCCAACTCCCCCTATGCTGAATATCGTTTCCGCTTTTAAAGATATTGCGTCTCCTATACCCATGAAAAATTAACCAAAAAAATAAGGCGTTTGACCTGATGCGCTTTATTTCCCAGCACAGACACGATCTTATTTTCGTCGTGCCGCCATTATTTTAACTTATACAGCCCTTTTTGCAAGCCCTCGCTTCACACCTGTATCTTCGAAAAAAGATAACTACCCAACGACACGAGAAGCGCCGTTATGGCGGAGAGAACCAGGAGATCGGTCATGAGCCCGAATTGACCTAGGCCGGTTAGCGCTTGGCGCAAGCCGTCGACGCCGTAGGACAACGGATCAATTTTGACAACCAAAGCTATGCCTTCCGGCAATCCCTGGAGCGGAAACAGGGCCCCCGAAAGAAAGAATAAGGGCATGACCACGAAGTTCATGATGAGTTGAAAACCTTGCATGTCGTCGAGCTGAGAAGCTATGGCCGTTCCTAAAGCGGTAAAGAGGACCGCTATAAGGAACATGAATATAAGGGCCAGGAGAAAAGTGCCTACGTTCAAATATTCCGGCCGGAAACCGACTAAAAAGGCCAGAACGAACACTATCACTCCCTGCATGACGGCCACCGTGGCTCCGCCAAGCGTCCTCCCAATCATTATCCTCAATCGGGATACCGGAGCGACCAGCGTTTCTTTCAAAAATCCGAACTGCCTGTCCCAAATTATTTCCACTCCCGAAAAGAGCGCCGTGAAGAGAATTCCCATGGCTATTATGCCCGGAGCCAGGAAATCGAGATAATTGCCGCCGCCGGCTTTTTGGAAGACGGGCCCCAACCCAAAACCAAGAGCCACGAGAAAAAGAAGCGGCTGCCCCAAAGAACCTATTATTCTGGACTTGGAACGCAAATATCTTTTAAGCTGTCTCAGCCAAATTATGTAAATCGCTTGCATATTCGTTTCAATGTCTTCCCCATGCCCGACTCATGGTCCGCATATGATCCGTTCCCGACGCGTTTTCATCCCTTATGTCGTGTCCAGTTAAGGAAAGGAACGCTTCTTCCAAAGAGGAGGCGTTCGTCTTCTTTTTCAGCTCCTCCGGCGTTCCCTCGGCGACGATGTGACCGTGATCGATCACGTCTACTCGCTCAGCCACCTTTTCGGCTTCTTCCATGTAATGCGTCGTGAAAAATATAGTTATGCCCTCCGTCTTATTCAAGTTCTGGATATAATTCCAAATATGATTTCTCGTTTGAGGGTCCAATCCTTGCGTTGGCTCGTCCAGAAATAATATCTTTGGATGATGAAGGAGCCCCCGCGCGATTTCAAGCCGTCGTTTCATGCCGCCGGAAAAGTTCTTAACCAATTCATCCTTCCGATCCCAAAGTTCCACGATCTTCAATAGTTGTTCCGACCGCTGCCTCCCCGTTTCTTTCGGTACGCCGTAAAGGACGCCGTGGAACTCTATGTTCTCATAGGCCGTCAATTCATCGTCCAAGCTGGGATCTTGGAACACTATGCCGAATGATTTTCTCGCCTCAAGGACGTCCTTAGCCGGATTATGGCCGTTCAGCAGTATCTCGCCGCTTGTGGGATGAAGGATGGTCGTCAGCATTTTGATGGTCGTGGACTTGCCGGCGCCGTTCGGTCCCAGGAACGCGAAGATCTCCCCTTTCTGCACTGAAAAGCTTATGCCATCGACGGCGGTAAAATCGCCGAATCTCTTCGTGAGATTTTTTACGGAAATAATGTCCATTTTAATTCGTTATATCTTTCTTCTTTTCTTCGAATTCTTCTCTTGAAATTTCACCCTTGGCATACCGTTCTTTCAGGATGTTCATAGCCGAAGATCCCGTGAATTCGTGCCACCGGCAGCCATTTCTACCCTTGAGGCGACGTATGACCGCGACAATAATAACGATAATGAGCACCCAAAAAAGAATATTCAGAATAAAACCAAAAAGGCCGATGACCCCGAACGACCAAGAAGGCGCGTATCCGTATCCGTAATTCATCATATGTCCAATGATAATATCATTCCAACAAAAAAACAAACCCGCCTTAAGCGAGTTTGTTTTTTTTCGAAAGCGAAATTATTTATTTTCGCTCGTCGGCGTTTGTTCAGGTCCCTGAGGCGCTTGAGGAGCCGGAGCTGCCTCTTTTTGGACCTCAACGAGCGGAACATTGCAAGTCGGACAATTGCCGGCTTGCTCCGAAGAGAAACCGCACTGCGGACATTTATACTGCATATTGTTTATTTATAAATGTTTTGCGGATTACGACTATCCCCGCTTCGGACCGGTATACTAGCAGTATAACCGCTTGAAAAAATAGCGCAACCTTGATTTATTTTTCATCCGTAAGCGTTCAATAATTCCTCGTGAATTCATCAAATAGCCGCATAAGTTCCATCGTCACCGGACCAGGCTTGCCGTCTCCGATTTTTTTACCGTCCACGAAAACAACCGGCACGATATCCTTGTTGGTGGCCGTTAAAATGACCTCACCGGCCGAACGAAGCTCTTTTTCCGTAACGTCCCTTTCGACGACCCGGAACCCGTTCTCTTTGGCCAGCTTTAAGGCGATATATCTCGTTATGCCGAACAATATGCCTTCTTGGGGAGCAATGATTTTGCCATCCTTGACAACGAACACGTTGCTCGTCGAAAACTCGAGAACTTTTCCGTCGTGGACGTAAAGAATTTCGAGTGCGCCGGCTTTTTTCTTTTTATCCTGATGTTTTATGGCCTCAACGTAATTGGTTATTTTTACCCTGGGATCGGCCCTTTGGAAATCGAGAGTTATGGCTTTGGCGCCGTTTTTAAAAACTTTACTCGGCAATGGCTTGAATTTCTCTATTAGTATGAGCGCGGTTTCTTTTCCTACCGAAAAAGCATCCGGACTAACGCCGCCGGTCATGATCGTCCTTATGCCTGATTTTTTGAAACCGTTCAATCTCAGGAGTTTCTTGACCGTTTCGGTATATTCTTTCTCGGTAAAAGGAAGTTTTAATTTAAGTTCGCGGGCTGAACGCTCGAGACGCAAAAAATGCTCGTGGATCAGGAAAGGCTTGCCGTTTTCCGTGCACATGACGTCGAATACGCCATATCCTCTCATGAATCCCAGATCGTAGGGATTTATCGCCACTTTTGCTGCGGGCACGATCCGTCCATTGAAGTAAGAGAATTTTTTAACCATTGCCTTTTATTATAGATTGCAAGCGGTGCTGTTTTTGCGGTACCTTTTGGTTAAAATCCGAACCTACTTTGACGAAAACCCGACCTAATTGCCGCCCTGCGGGCGGCAATCCCGCCTGTTTGAGGAGGAAATTTTTTGCGGTGAGGTTTACAGTTAAAGTATAATAAAGATGAACAAAGTTGACAACATCAACAAAAAGATATAAAATCAACGCCAGAAATCAAGAGAACGGTTCTCTTGATACGGAACATTCACAACTCAAAAAGGAGGCCTGCAAGTGAGCGAAAGAAACCTTGACTTGAGCGTCATCGTGGTTGTCTACAACCAAGCCGAGTCATTAAGACTCATCCTGCGTTCTCTGTTAGCACAAAACTTCTCGGGGAGTTATGAGATCATTGTCACCGACGACGGATCTTCTCCGGAAGTCTTTCGTGTCTACCAAACAGAAGTCATCGGAGGCCAAATCCCGACAAAGTACGTCTGGCAACCAAATCTCCACTTTCGGGCGGCAATGGCCCGGAATAACGGTATCAAGGTATCGAGAGGAAAGGTTCTTCTTTTCCTCGATGGGGATCTAGTGCCGGCATTAGACACACTGCGCAAGCACGTTGAAGCGCACACTTCACCGAAGATGATGGTTGCAGGAAACAGAAAGTGGCGCGGCGAGCTTTCAAGCGACAGTCAATCTCCATCTGGATCGATCGAGGAAGTACTCGGTTCCCTGGAGGAAGGGCTTTCTGTAGACGAAAAGAGTAGAGAACGCGAGAGGGTTGAGAGACAGCGGCGTAAACAGTGGTTGGCGTCTCCGCATCCTTGGCGATCATGCTTCAGCGGCAACGTAAGCGTCGACTGGTCGCCCGTTGTTCTATTCGACGAGGCTTTCGTCGGTTGGGGGCCGGAAGATTGGGAATTCAACCACCGTCTCTGCACGAAGCACGGCTATGTTCCCGTCTACCGCGATGACATCACCGCGTACCATCTGGAAACGCCGGATGCCGTGGGGAATGTCTTTCGGACCGGGGTGCACGAGGAAATAGCGATGTACATGAAAAACACACTCCATTTCTTCGATAAGTGTCCCGAACTGCCGATGGAAGAAGTCTTCTTCGGCTTCCCTCGTTTCGTCCTCGACCAAACCTCCAACAGATGGCGAGTTATGCCGCGACCCGCGGCTGACTCCTACAACATCATAGAGCTAGTCGAGAACGCTCGGCAATGGCTCGCAGAGCACGGAGGAAAGTAAAATGGGGCACCCAACGAAAGTTGTCAGGTGCCCCTTTTCATTTCTTCGCCAGGTCGTTTTTCAACTGTTCCGTGGCGAGGAGGTCGGCAAGTTTGCCTTGCTCGGCTGGATACCGCAGTCCTCGGATGAGGACAACCGGCAATCCTGCCTTACTCTGTCCCATGAGGAGCGAACCGGCCGCGGCGATCTCGTCGGCGAAGGAAATGTTGACATTCCGCTTCTTGCCATAGAGATCGGTTTCGTCGACTGTTCCTTTGAGAACAGCGGGCATTCCGGCCACGCCGATTGCGAGTCCGACCGAACCAGCCCGGTACTTGATGCCAAGTGAATCGTTGATCACGACGCCAACTCGCTTGCCTGTTGCGCAAGCGATTACGTCGATGATTCTCTGCGCGCTCTCATCCGGATTGATCGGCAGCAAACTCACTTTCTCTTCTTCAGGCTTCGCGGTGTTTGCGCGGTCAACCCCGCCGCTCGTGCAGATGAAACCGAGCCTATGCAGAGTTTCTACGATACCAGGCTCTGCATTCAGAATCTGCGACTCTCGCATCATCAGCTCGACAATTCGCGGATCCTTCCCGCTCACGCGAGCAATCTCTTGTGCCTTTTCTGACGGTTGAACGGAAGACAGCGGCACAAGACGGCCTTCAGCCTTTGAAACGATCTTCGAAGTAACGACGAGAACATCACAGTCCTCGAAGACGATTCCGGCATCGCCGGCACGCTTGAGAATGATGGCCCCCAAATCATCACCCTCTTTGACGAGGGGAATGCCTGGGATTGCGGTAAACATAACAGAGTATCGAGCGTTCATGGGTCTTTTACCTCCTTTCTGTTTGGTTTGAAATGTGCTGTGTTGTCCTCTAAAATAACTCTTTTCTTTATTTAAGTCAACACCATATGGATAAGTGGTAAAAATATTTCGCAACTTCTCCGCCTGTCTGAAAATAAGCTTATCTACATCATTTTTATTTATTATTTCATTTAGCTCTTCAAAATATTTAAGCGTCCGCAAAAAGAAAAAAGGTGAAATTGTTAAAGCTATATTGACAGCAACTTTCTCGCTTACTTTATTACTATGAATGTGTTTTAAAACGTGAGACAGAATTCTCACCCACTCATTTTTGGAAATTAATAACTCTGAATTTTGTATTCTTGTTATTTCTGATGTGTCTAGACCTAAATATTTCTGTATATCCTTTTTAGGTAATTTTTGTAATTCTTGAGCCGCATACTGTTTTAGTGTCTCGATCTTGGTTAGTTCTGGTTTGCGAATAAAGGAGTCTATCCTTGCTTTATGTTTTGTTGTAGCGCCGAGTTTGAAAGCGTTATTTTTGTTTTTATACTTCGACAAAACAAAAAACATGGTCGCGGCAACTTGTTGAAACATGGGAATAATTTTTTCAAAACTCGGTTTGTGGATTTTTCTGCCCAAATATTCTTCCTTCATCCTGAAACCTCCACCTAAAGCATGGGTGGAAAGAAATATATCAATTCCGTAAAGAAAAGAATCCTTGTTCTTTTGTTGTATAATTATGTAATCAACAAAATTGCGATTGAAAGCAAAATCGCCACCGATGGGTTGATTTATTTTTTGCCCAAACCATGCATATAACAGGGGTAGGCAAAAATGATTGGTCGTATTTCCTTCATATCGGTTGCGAGTATAAATCGGTGCGACGAAATCAGCCCTATTTTTGACAATGGGATCAAGTAATAATTTGAGCCATTTCTTCGTAATAGTAGTTATATCTGCGTCTATTGTGGCAACGTATTTGGCATGAAACTTTTTACTAATTTTAAGCAACACAAATATATTCGTTCCCTTACCTCGCTTATTCAAAGAAATAGATAGTTTCTCCGTCTTTGTTTTTGTGTTAGAAAAAATATGACTTGTTCCATCAGAACTTTGACTGTCTACATTAACAATAAGGGCTTTATGTTTTGGAAAATATTTAACTAAACTCTGATCGACCTTCGATACAGTATTGGATATTGAGTCGGCCTCGTTGTATGTAGGTATTCCGACAATAATGTCATATTTTTTACTTATTGTCTGCGGCATAGATTTTTTGTTTGATTTTTTCAAGTCCCTCCCAAATCGGCTCGGCAATCAATGTAGGCTCGGCAAACTCAATGAAATACTTAATTTTGTCCCAAGGGTATTGAGTAAAATCTTCTTGGTTGTAATAAGGCTCGTTCTGGATTAAATCAGCAGCCATAACTACGAGCGCATCTTTTCCGGTTGTAGCAGCTCGGCTCATGGCATCTTTGTATTGTTCCACTTTATTTTGAATAGAATGGTTGTAGGTGCAAGCAGAAACGATAGCGGCGACTTTGTCGCCAAACTTTTCTCTTATATTTTCGATACCTGCTTCCGAGTCTTCAATAACGTCATGTAAGAATCCGGCCTGAATGATGTGTGTGGGGTAATCTAATTTAGCTAAACTTAATCCAACCAGAATACTGTGGAGGATAACGGGTTTGGGATTATTTCTCGATGTGGCAATTGCCCGAACAAGAAAAACGACTGCCTTTTCCATTTCTTTTGATGTTTGGTATGGGATCATAAATTTTTATCAATAAAACCACAAATATCCGTGAGTTCGCCAGCGATATACTTGTAGTTTTTATTGTCAATAATCCAATTGATAAATTTAATTCGCTTTGCGAAAGCGTCTCTTGTATCAAACGGCGGAATATAATCGCTGAATCTTAAATCTTTTCCAATGAGGGGAATAATGGCCGAACCTCTGATATATTCAGAAAAAATTTGGTACAGGTAAACCCGGCTAAACAGCTTATCAACTTCTTTCGCAATGAAGTTATGACCTGGCGGATAAATATGAACATAATAAATTGCCTGAACTGGCACTACGGATTTTTCCGCCACAACCCGAATTTCGCTCGGCCTGATAATAGCAATCCGGGTCCATTCATCATTGCTGTTCGTCTTAAAAAATTTTTCTAAATCCTTATTGTAATCTTTAATCGTCGTTGCCCTTACTCTAAAAATTTTTGTGCCTCCATAAAGATAGCCGGCATCTTTCTGCAAGCCAGCTAGAACAAGGTCATTCCCTACCAAAGAATAACCATACTTTTTACAGAGCTCTAAAGTTATGGATGTCTTTCCGGAGCCCTGTTTGCCGAGTATAAGAATTCCTTTTCCGTTTTTGGATACGGCCGCGGCGTGAACGGTCGCTCTGCCTTTTTTAGCTCGCTCACGTTCCAGAATATAGTGGATAAAATACGGGAGAGTGTGGGATTGAGAAAATTCTTTAAATAAACCCGAAATAAGAAAGTTATCATTTTCGTCAGTCTTAATTTCTTGTTTTTTGCCAAAATGACATTCTAGGCTTGGTAGATTTCTGCCTGCGCCTTTTTCAACCCTCCATTCGGGGATAAAAGGAACAAAATCTCCTTCTAATAAATCAATAACGCGATCATCTTCGCTATAGATATTCACGCCTTCTTCTGCCATGTAGGCAGCGCGTTGAAATTTTGATTTTTTATTTTTCATAACATAATTCGTTTACCGGCAAAAACTCGCCGTCATTTATAATATGGATTGTCCAATCCTGTTTCGCTAACTGACCGGCGATGATTTCTCTAACGATTTTTTTGTCAACACTTTTTGATGCCTCAATGACAACGCTGTAAGGAGAATAGAGAGGATCGCCGTTGCGAGTCGTAACAATAACGGTCGCCTCGCAATTAAAGTGAGTTCCTATCTGCCGCGCGATTTCTTGGGTAATAAGAGAATACACTTTCCCAACATGATAAACCGGATTCTTGCCATAAACCGACTCAACGGTTGACGGCCGCATAGAAGAGATCAACCCTCTGCATCTATTTCCTCTTCCGCTTATCCCTTCCTCTCCGTAATCAAGCGCAGAACCAATAACAGTAAGATAACGCCCGCGTCCGTCGTCTTTCTCGTTTCTAATTTTCTGGTCTTGAGTGTTAATTTTAAGAGTTATATCAAACAGGTTGCTAAACCTTTTTTGAAGAGATTCCCGTAAACCACCTTCTATTAGTGTCTTGCGCTCATAATATTCTTTTTGAGAGCTGATTTTATCAGCATGAAAAGGGACACAGAGAGTAAGCTCAACATCTTTCTCCTTGCGTAAAGCCATAATTTTTATATCACCGCCGACAAAATCAAAACGCGGACGTACTTCCGGATCAAATTCATAAAAATATCTTTCACTCGCCAGCACTATTTGCTCAAGCATTGAAAGAGGCCAGAATCCAATTATCGTGGCTGTGTCGTTGGCGTGCGGGTTCTTATGTTCGGGTAAGTCATCAATGGCCCTCGGACTGAACCAATAAGGAATTCTGGAACTTGAAGAGGTAAATGTATGAAATTCTAAATCCCTATCAAGATTTAATCTGGGAAGTATTTTCTTAAAATAATTCTTCACTGCTTTAGTTTGGATATTTTTTATATCAATCATTTGATTATCAAAACTCCGACTCATTCTACCAGCGAGCAATACTCGAAATGGTTTCAGTAATTCACCGCGTCCATATTCGAGATCGCACTGTCCGCCTAAAACTATCGCCTTATCAACATTGTGGTGTAATATTGCGCCGAAGTTTTCCAAACAGTATTTGGAATACTCAATAGAAATAGATTCAGCGATGCCGTCAGCTACCGTATCAGGATGACCAAGTCCCTTTCGCTCGACTATTTCTATCGGCTGCTGGTCAGAGCTTATTGATTTTTCTTTTACGTATAGATTCATAAATTTAGCGATATAATTCTTCAATAAATTTGGTAACTTTTATGCCGTCCTCTGCCGAAGCAAGTAATTTATTCTTTTTATTTTTCAATAAAAACTCATTAAGCGCTTTTATCAATCTGAAATGGCTATCCTTCGTATCCGTTAGATTTTTAACTTGCTCATTTTTCAGACTCAAAAACTCAATTTTATTAAAAGAAGGTCCTCCTAAATGAATGCTTCCGTTCTCGCCAATAACGAAAAGAGAAGTCCCACAGCTCTGCGACTTTGTATAGGTTGTTATTTCGATTTCTCCCAATGCGCCTGATTTGAATTCAATCAAAGCAAGAAAGAAGTCATCGACTTTGGTATTTTTTCTCAAAGATTTCTTGATCTTCGTAATCCCCTTTGCCGGTCCGCAAATTTGAAGCATCAAATCGAGAGCATGCGCTCCTTGGTTGAAAAGCATCCCGCCAACTTGTTTTATATCTCCATGCCAATCTTCAAAATACTTATCGTCTCTCCACCACCTAACCGTGACGGAGCAAAAGATTACGCGTCCCAAAGTGCCGCTTTCTAAGTATTTCAACAATTGTTGAACTACGGGATTAAATCTATTTTGAAAATTTACTGTAATGTTATTTTTATAGTGTCTGCTTTTGAGAATTTTCTCGCCCTCTTCAGCATTAAGGCAAAGTGGTTTTTCGCAAAGACAGTATTTGCCGCTCTTTAATGTTTCCAAGACAAGAGCCGCGTGAGTATCGTTTGGGGTTCTGATATTTATTACATCAATTGTCTCATCTTTAAGAAGATCGTCGAAGCTGGGTTTGGCTTCGCAATCAAACTTTTGCGAAGCTGCTTTTGCTTTTCTCTTATTGATATCAAAGACAGTGCGGAGTTCGCTGTATTCATTTTTCGATATGGCCGAACCGTGTTTATCAAACGCCTGACCACAACCGACAATCCCGTATCCAACTCTCTTTTCGGACAGTAATTTGTTTAAAGCCCGAAGCGATTTTTCAGTCGCTCCTTTAGGGTTGGAGCGAACATGAGTTTCTATAGACAGAAAGATATCGGTGTCTTTGAATACACTTTGTATATCAGAGATAATGCGCTTATAGTTTATAATGCCTCCGCCGAATGTGACATATTTTCCGGCTTCATCAAAATCTTTAAGATGGAAGTATCCGATGATGTCTTTTAGCTCCTCTAAATCTTTTCTAAAAACTTGCTCTTTAATTTTGTAAAAATTGGCGATGTCAAACCAGATACCGAGATTTTTACTAGAAAATTTACGAGCGACTTTTTTGATATCGCTCATTTTGTGAATATAACAAGGCGGTTCGTTCTCCAAAAGAAACTTTACGCCCAACTTCCGAGCCTCATCTAAAGCAAAATCAAGAAGAGGATCCGATATGAACGAATACTTTGCTGAAGGTGGTCTAAGCGAAGAAAACAACCTGATATTTTGAGTGCCGAGCGCTTTCGCAACCGCAATAGCTTTGGTGATATATTCTCGTTTTGCTTTTTCTTGCAAGTAGGGGTTAAACCCGAACGTATCAACTTTCTCTTGGGATTCTCCATCACTATTGCAGGGATACCACTTAAATAGCGGCGAGGCAAAAGCCGAAACTGAAATGCCGTCTTTCGACAAAGTTTCTCGGATTTTTTCTACTTCTGACAATGAATAATCGATGAGGTTTTTCTTTTGGATAGTTCTTAGTTCAACGTATTTTATGCCGCATTTTTTAAGAAACTCAATTACTTCATTGAGGTCATCGCTGATTTCATCATTAATCGTTGTAATTTTTAGTTTATTTTTCATACCTAGATTTTATTACCACCTTCAATAAACTCGCTATTGTTTCAATATTTCTATCTTGTACTTTCTTGCCGGTCCATAATTTGAAAGCTTGAATACCTTGATAAATCATCATATAAATTCCGGGGCAAGTCCGTGCGCCGTATTGTTTCGCCAATTTAAGAAATTTTGTTTCAAATGGATTGAAAACAGCGTCAAAAAAGGCAATGGTTTTAATTTTAGATTTTCCAATACTTTCTAGATGGTTTTTGGTAACAAGAGAGTTGCCGCTTTTAGGATACATACCGACAGGAGTTGCATTTATAACAAAGTCAGCATCTTTAATCGCGGAAATTACATTTTGATCTGTGAGAAGTCTATCTTCAATGTTTAGTCCATAATTTGCAAAATCCTTTTTGAGTTTTTTCACTCTCTTATGATCAGAGGCTCGGATTAGTAAAATTATTTGTGATACTTTCGGAAGACTCCCAATAATTGCCCGGCTAGCTCCGCCTGCGCCAAAGATTACTATTTTATGAGTACCCTTTATCGGTTTTAGTTTTTTCTTTATTGCAGTAATTGCTCCTATGCCATCAGTGTTGTATCCAATGATTTTTCCATTTTTGTTTACAATTGTGTTTACGGCTCCGGCAAATTGCGCTGTTTTGTCCACCAAATTAAGATATTGCATCGCCGATTCTTTATAAGGCAGAGTAATATTGGCACCAGCAATACCAAGAATAGGTATGGCCTTCAAGGCATTGCTCAAATTTACCAGATTTGTTTTAGCTACCCTAAATTTAAGATGGCTGTAATTTTCAACTCCTGTTAGCTCAGCAAACCGCCCAAACATAACGTCGGAAACACTATGTTCAACGGGGTCTCCGATTAAACAAGTTATGATCTGGTTGTGAGATTCTCGCTTCCTCATTTTATTTTTGGTTACTTAAAAATTTCTCCACATCCACCCTTCGATACCTCCGCTGGCTACTCGGTGTCGGTCGAAAGGATTTCAGTATTCCTTTTGTGTCCCAGCGTCTCAAGGTCATCGTAGAGACACCAAGAAGTCTGGCGACTTCCGTAATGGACAACAATTCCGGCTGTTTTTCTTCCTTTTTGGCCATAATAAACTTGCTTCCAAAGCTTTACATTGTTATACTAAACATAACACTATTTAAGATGAAAGTAAACCTCACCGCAAAAAATTTCCTCCTCAAACAGGCGGGTAAAAATTGGGGGAGCGCGAGGGGGAAAATTTTTGCCCGCCTGCTCTGCCGCGCGAAGTGCGGCTTGGAGTGGGAAACGGCTCGTCTCTGCGTCAGCAGAGAAGCAAAGCCCGCAAAAATTGATTCCTTAATTGAAAAAGATTTTTGCGCGCGCCCTCTAAAGGATTCGTCAATTTTTGCAGGCTTTGCCCGCCGTCAGGCGGCGAGCCGCGGGGCGGGATTGCCGCCCGCAGGGCGGCAATTAGGTCGGATTTTCGTCAAAGTAGGTTCGGATTTTAACCAAAAGGTACCGCAAAAACAACGCACCGGCAAGCGGTGCTGTTTTTGCGGAGGGGGAGGGATTCG
>CAYQPG010000005.1:0-20059 GCA_964419525.1 uncultured Candidatus Saccharibacteria bacterium
CACGAAATTTTTGAGCGCTCCAAGGTAGTTCCCGATGTGCAATTTACCTGTCGGTTGTATACCTGAAATGAGTATCGGTTTCATAATGTCTATATTATTGAATATTAACCCCCGGGAGTCCATAGGATTCCTGGGGGTATCCATCAAGTGAATGGTTATTGCGAGCCACGTACCCATCGCGAAGGCTAAGACTTGGGCACCTGCCTCCTGCATGCGCCATGCCTGCGCATGCAGGAGGCATGGCGCAGGCAGGTCGCCCCGGAGACAACCTGAGAGAGGGGGTACGTGGTGAGCTTTTTATACTTCTATGACTACCGGCAAAACCATCGGCCTCCTCTTGGTCTTGTTGTACAAGAACTGGCCTATTTGGTCCCTGATGAGCGATTTGAGGTAGTCGGTGTCCGCCGGCTGATAACGGGGGATACGACCTATGATGCCTCTTACTTTCCTTCTTATGTCGTCCAGTAGTTCTTGGTTTTCCCTCAGGTATATGAATCCGCGGGATATGATGTCGGGATTTTTGACAACCCGGCCGGTTTTTCTGTCTATGGTCGTTATGACCACGAACATACCTTCTTGGGCGAGCATAAGGCGGTCCCGAAGGACCACTTCGCCTATGTCGCCGACGCCCAATCCGTCGACCAGAACGTAATTGGCGGGTACGGTCTCGTTGGTTATGACGAATTCGTCCTTGGTGAGGTGCGCTACTTGGCCGTTGTCCATCAGGCGGATGTTCTCCGGTTTCACGCCGCCCCGGACGGCGTTTTGGCCGTTGGCGAATCTCATGAAGTAATAGCCGTGGACGGGCATTACGAATTTCGGCTTCAAAACCCTTGTCACGAGTTCCAGGTCTTCCCTCATGGCGTGTCCGCTAACGTGGATGTCGATTATGGACGATGTGTAGACTATCGCTCCTTGTCGGGCGAAATTGTCCTTAAGCGTCTGAACGCCGCGTTCGTTGCCGGGAATGACGGATGACGAGAATATGACCGTGTCACCGGTCTTGATTCTCACGTACTTGTGGATGCCGGTCACGATCTTCATGAGGCCCGCGGACGATTCGCCTTGGGCTCCCGTCGAAAGTATGAGGATCTCGTTGTCTTTGTATTTGTGAACGTCCTCTATGGCTATCAGCGTGTCTTTCTTGGTCTTTATGTAACCGAGATTCTTGGCTATCAAGATATTGTCCCTCATCGAGCGGCCGTTGATGGCCACTTTTTTGTTCATCCTCTCGGCTATTTTTATTATCTCCGTTATTCTCGTTATCATCGAGGAGAACGTAGAGAGGATTATTCTGCCTTTGGCCTGTCGGAAGAGCATTTCTATATTCTTCTCGATGACCTTCTCGGATAGAGAATGGCCTTCCTCTTCGGCGTTGGTACTGTCGACCATGAACGTGTGAACGCCTTCGTCGCCCAAGCGCTTGAAGGTTTCAATGTCTTGGGGTTTGTCGTTTTCGTCGTATTCTATCCTGAAGTCGGCGAAATGGACTATGTTGCCGATGGGAGTTTTTATCTTGACGCCCATGGTTTCCGGGACCGTATGGTCGACGCCGAAGAATTCAAGCTCCAGGTGTTCGCCGACCTTGGCCTTGTCGCCGTATTTTATATCCACCACGCGTAGCTTCGGCGCATTCGTGAATTCGGCTTGCCTTTTTTCTATGATGGCTCTTGTTAGGCGCATCGTGTAGACGGGCGGATTGCCGAGTTTGCCCATAAGGTAGGGTATTGCGCCTATGTGGTCGAAGTGGGCGTGGGTTATGACCACGGCCTTGATGTTTTCTTTTTTGCCTTCGAGGCAGGCGACGTTGGGTATTATGTAATCGACTCCGGGAGTCGATTCTTCCGGGAACTGGAACCCCATGTCGATGATGACTATCTCGTTCTTGTATTCGATGAAAGCCATGTTGCGACCGATTTCTTCCAATCCTCCAAGAGCCGCGATCTTTACGTGATCCGTTTCCGGCTCTTTCTTTTCGTATTGTTTCTTTGTAACTCTAGTTGTTCTAGGAGTCATGTTTTATTTGATTTTCTTATCGACTTGATTTTTTTTGCTAATCTCAATTTTCAATTTTTTGATCCGTTTTGGCCGATTGCGCGCTTCCGGAGAGGGGAGGCGTGAGGACTTTAAAAAACGCGCCGCGGCAACATTCTCGAATCTTGAATTGGAAACTTAAATCGCTGTGCCCTGGGAGAGATTTGAACTCTCACGTCCTTGCGGACACTGGCTCCTGAAGCCAGCCTGTCTGCCGATTCCAGCACCAGGGCTTTGTGGGTCCTAAATTTTTTTCAACCGTTCTATTATATCGACCTTAGCCGGGTCTATCCCGCGCCTCCGCGCCAGGAAGAGGCTTGTGAAATGGGACAAAATTATGCCGTTCCAAGTCTTTTCGAAAACGCCCTTTCCCGTTATCGCTATCTCCAAAGTTTTTATTTTATTCTTTTTCAATTCCCTCAACAGGAAATTTTTCCTTTTTTCGAATTTTTTAAAGTCGTCCAGAAATACGACGGTCCATTTTCCGGAAATGCCGTTAAAGCCCTCTATTTCATTGTGGTTTATTTCCGGGTAAGCGTTTACAAAGGCCGCGTTCTTGGCCGTTTCGTTGAAATTGTTTTTCCAAATTAATGATAGGTGTGATATTCGATCAAGCGAGTAAACTATCACATTGCCGTCTATCTGTTTGGCTATGCGTTCCCCCTCATCCCTTATCCTTGAGATCGTTTCAATTTTGGACTTGGGTGTTTTTACGGGGAAGACGGTCTTTAAGATGCTTATAACTCCGTAATACATTATGCCAGATGATTGCCTGGGAGTCAAGGTCCCCCGCGAGAACGTGGCAAAGGCCAGGTTTTTTTTGATTGCCTCACTCATTATTTTTCCTCCGCCGGAGACGACGGCGACGCTTTCATGTCCGAACGCGTCGATGGCCGTTTTCATGGCTGAGAGCGTTTCCTGGGTGTTTCCGGAGAAAGACACGAATATAAAAAGAGGGTGTCTCGTCAAGTTTCCCGGCAGGGCGTAGTTCTTTACGGTGAAGACTGGAACGCCCAGGTTTATTTCCGAGGCGGTGTTTTTGAGTATTTCGCCTATGGCTCCGGATCCGCCCATACCCACCATCACGACCGAATCGAAGTTTTTTGGTTTTAAATTCCGGAGATTGCCGGACTTCACGCCTTCGAAGGAAAGTTGGTCTTTGAACGATAAGATGTTCTTTTCGTAAACGTCCATTTGGTTATTTTAGCACTCTTACTTCGGTTATCGACCATTTTTCCACGTTGGAGAAAATGTCGCTCGGCGTCTTTATGGGATTAGGTTCGAAGCCTCGGAGATCGCTCGAGTGTACGTAGAGATACGGCAAGGAAAAAAGAAAGGCGGCCGGATTGTCGTTCAGGATGACGCTTTGAAGCTTGGAAAGCAATTCTTGTCTTTGTGATTCATCGCTCGTCTGTCTTATGGTTTCCATCAAAGTGTCGGCTTTTTGGTTTTGATAGAGCGCCAGGTTCAATCCGGGGTACATTTTCTGCGAGGAATGCCAGAATGGGAACAAATCTTCCCTGTTTTCGAGGAAGTTGCCGAAGATCAATACGTCGTAGTCTCTGGTCTTGATGGGGGAGTTGACCGGATCGGTCGTGTCCACGGTTTGAATGTTCACTTGGTCTATGCCCGCCGCTTGCCAGTCGTTTTTGATGATATCGGCCGTTTGTTTGAGAAATTCGACGTCCGGTATCGATATGGTTATTGTTATGGGCTCGTTCTTGTTTTTGGACTTGAACTTGCTTATGAGTTCGCTCGCGAGCGCCGGATCATAGGTCGATGTCGCGTTTTCCAGTCCGTCGACGAGTATGGGACTTCCAATGGCGCTGACTTCGTTATTAAAGACTTGTTTTATTATCGCTTCCTTGTCTATGCTCGCGACCAAAGCTTCTCTCACGTTGGGATCTTTGAGAACCGGATTTATGTTTTGATTGAAGAAGACGGCGTAATAATCGTAAGCCGGCATTTTATCCGTAACATATCCCTTGAGAGTCGACGTGTCGAATCCGATTGGCCACATTGAACCGTAGCCGTTTATCTGGTGAAGCTCCAGGGCCTTTTCGACTTCGCCAACGTTTTCGAAGAATTTGAAGTAAAAGTCCGGTATGTAAGGCTTGTCGCCGGAGAAATACGGATTTTTGACCAAATGGTATTGCGTTATGAAACCATCTTTCCTTTTCGAGAAATTCTTAAATTCGTACGGTCCGCTGCCGACCGGCTCGAGTTTGTATTCCGACAAAGCAAAATTCTCGACCGGTATGGATCCGTAGATGTGCTCCGGGATCACCGGTAAGTTCTTTATGTTGCTTATGAAAAATTCATTGGGATTCAGGAGGGTTAATTTGACCTGGATTTTGCTTACCCGTTCGGCGGAGATGCCCTGCCAGCTTTGATAGAAGGGGGAATGGGCATCGTAGTTCTGGACCGTGTTTATGGTGAATATCACGTCGTCGCTCGTGAGGCTTTCGCCGTCGCTCCACTTTAGGCCGTCCTTGAGCTCCAGCGTGTAGGTCTTTCCGTCGGGGCTGACATTCCAAGTTTCAAGGAGATTATAGAGTGGTGAATATACGAGCGAGCTTATTTCCTGGTCGGCTGAGTTTTTGGAGAGTATCGGGTTCAGGTTCACTGGTTGGCCCATTATGCCCTCCGTGTAAGAACCGCCGGGTATGGAAACGAAAGTCCCGTCCTCTTTTATGACCGAATAAGCGAGAGCTATGAGGGCCATCACCAGAACGGCTAAGGCGCCGAAAAACATTTTCTTTTCCCTCAGTGAGAATTTATCGAAAATTATGTTTAGTAAAGGCATCAGAGGGGAATGTCAAATTTATAATGCCAAATGACTAATGAACGATGAGGTCCTTTGACATTTGGAATTTGGATTTTGAAATTCTAAAGTAAGTTCGCTATGGCGAGCACGGCGAAGATCACGGCGAAGACTATCGTCGCGTAGAAAACGCTTTTCTCCAGGCCTCTTCTCGTTTGATACGGCGTCGCGCCTTGTCCGCCGAAAACGCCTGAAATGCCACTGGCTCTTTCCTGGATTATCACGAGGACTATCAAGATTATTGAAACTATTATTTGTAGTATTAATATCATTTTTTGTACCCCAGTTTGGCCGAGGAGCCTACGAGGAAATTCACGAAGCTTATGATAAGCGTGGCTATGATGAGTTCCTCCAACCCTTGAATTGTAATAGCTTGGCTTAGTATGTCAAGAATGTAGATAGATATGGCGTTAATGACTAGGGTAAAGAGGCCGAAGGTGAGGAGTATTAAGGGACCGCTAAGGAGTTTGAGTACGGGCTTGAGGAATAGGTTTATCGCGGTCAATATCACGGCGGCCAAGCCGAGGGATTTTATGTCGCCGGAAAAGAAACCCGGGACGAAATAATTGGTGACGAGTATCGCCACTCCGTTGGAAAATATGTGAAATATAGTCCTGCCTATCAATTTCATTGTTGTTTGAGCGATTGATTTAAGTCGCTGACCTTTTTGATGAATTCCTGATTTAGGCTGTTTATGTCGTTGACCTTTTGGTTTATGGCTTCCAAGCTCGACTGAATGTTTTGCTCGAGGCTGGGACTGTCGTTTTTGACCGATGTCGTCAATAATCCCAAGAAGTTACCCATCAGCTTGGTGTACGAGATGAACTCGTTGGTCAGGGAAATTTCCGTCGATATGGCGTCGGAAATGGCCGTTCGGTTGCCGGAGAGAGCGGCTCCGTTGAGCGATTGAGACATGCTTTCCAGTCCCGAGACCAGAGTCGTCGCTTTGTCGTAAGCTGAAGAGTTTATGTTTTGGGCGTTTTCTATTAGCGACAGGGTGTTTTCGGTATTGTTGGTTTTTCTAGATTTCTGTATGGCCGTTATCTGCTTGGACATTTGATTGTTAAGCTGAGCCAGCTCCTGGCTTATGTCGGATAAACTTTGTCTCGTATTGTCCAACTGTGATGTTTCCTGAGTCTTTTGGCTGGCCATGGCATAGTAAACGAAAGAGGCCGCTATTATGAGTACCGGCAGGACTATTAAGATCATCTTCTTCTGGAGGCTCGTTTCCTCGCTCTTGTGCTTGGATTTCATTTTTATCATCCTAACACAGCACCCCTGTTTTTAGAAGTTCTTGAAATGCGGCTGTTTTTGGTCTAATATTCATTCATTGTCGGCGAAAATGCGGGATTAGTTTAATGGTAGAACGCGAGCCTTCCAAGTTTGAGGTACCGGTTCGATTCCGGTATCCCGCACCAGACAAAATGTCAGCCTTCGCGGCTGACATTTTGTTTTTATGCCGGAATCGAACGTGAAAGGGGTCGGGAAAACCCATGTGGTTGCGCGGGGGTTTACTACCAGGCAGCCAGTTGTTACTATACATTTGATGGTTGTTACACCGCGTTACGCCTTTATAGGTGAAACGAAGAAACGAAATCCAAAGATCATCGTTTTAAGATATGGAGGAAAATAAGCTCCTTAAAAGGGCCAAAAAAGGCGAAAGCTCGGCTTTCGGCAGTATATATGACGAATACGCGCCTAAGATCTATCGGTTCATATTCTTGAAATTAGGAGGCAATAAAGGCGACGCCGAAGATCTGACTCATGAGGTGTTCCTGAGTGCTTGGAAAAGCATGGAAAGCTTCGACATAAGAGGCGTCCCGTTCGGCAGCTATCTTTACAAGGTAGCGAGGAACGCGGTCATAGATTATTGGAGAACAAAGAAGCGGAGTTTGGATATAGACAGCGTCCCTGACGAGATTTTTTCAAACGACCCCGAAGTAGCCGAGGAGATGGACTTCAAGGCGGACATAGAGGCCGTCAAGAGGTGCATAGGATATCTGGAACCGACATATCAAGATGTCCTGATAATGAAGTTTGTCGAAGATATGCCCAATAAGGAGATAGCCAAGTCGCTGGAAAAGACGGAAGGTGCCATAAGGGTAATACAGCACCGGGCCCTCAAGCAATTGAAAAAAGAATTGGAAAAAAATGAGTCAAGATATAATAAAACAACTGAAGAAGCTTAGAGAGATAGAACCGGACGGTGATTTTTTGAATCGGAGCCGGTCTTTTATCGTTTCTTACGAAAAACCCGGGACCTCGGTAAGGCTTAGGTCTTATTTCGCCGCCTGGGCCGCTTCTTTCGCCGTTATATTCCTCATCGTTCTCGGGTATGTATTCTTGCCCACGAAGAACAATTCTTTGCCCATAGCGAGCGCCGAGACGCTGACCAACGAGCTTCAGGGAATGAACGTCAACTTAACTCTGGAAGAGATGAGCTATAACAACGAGGTCAATCAGACGATAAACAGCGCAATCTCCGAGATAACAAACAATAAAGCGCCGCATTTGAATGGCGGCATTTTACAGTCGGAAAGTTCCAAAGTGGACAGCGCGTCGAGTGTGGGGAGCAGTCAGGATTCGAAGATAAACGAACTTCTGGACCAAATAACGCAATAAAATGAAGAAACTTCTGATATTTCCAATGATCGTCTTCTTGTTGATGGGCTTTGGCTTTTATCGGCCGGTTTTCGCCGATAATACGAGCGCCGTCAGCCAGGTGTTTCAGAGCGCCAAAGATGCGTTGGACAGCCTGATAGCCGCCAAGGACCAGGGGAGCGTGAACGACGTGGCTCTCAGGGTCAACGCTTTCAACCAAGTCCTCGATCTTTCGATCGCCGAAGCCAAAGATTACGAGTTGAAGCTCTTAACGACCGATAAGAATTCAGATTACGACGTTTGGATCAAAAGCGCCATCAACGGGCTTACCGCTGCCATAGTCTATTACAACTCGGAGAAGAGCGTCCTTGCGGGTACTTCGCCCATAGATTTAACCGGCATCAAACTGATGGCCGAAGATTTCAAAAATTGGAGGAGTAAAAATTATCTTCCTTTGGTTTCCGAGATACAGGATTTTCTTCTTGTTAAACAGGAATATTCGGCCATAGACACGTCTCAAAAAAGATTGGACAACATAACCAAAGACCTTTCTTCCTTGAATTTCAATCAGGAGGACGAAGGAACCCTTAACGGCATGTTGGGGTCGGCGAAGAGCGACATTAAATCAGCGGTTAGCCTTAACGACCAAGCTTATCAGCTGTTTCTGGAAAGATACGTAAGCCCGCTCATTGTAAGCACTTCATCCACGAGTACCGACGCTACTTCGACCGACGGCTCGGTGAATGCCTCGTCGTCCGCTTCTTCTTCTCCTGCCGACGCCACTTCGACCGGTTCCGGCGAAATCGTTTCGTCGAGCACCGTTTCGACGTCTTCGACATCGACCGTGATCTCAACCGACCAGGTTTCTTCATCGACCGTGGAAAACGGGTCCAGTACCGATTCTAATTCCGCCGGCGGAACATTAAACGAGCTATCAATCAAAGATCTGGTGGGATCTTCTTTGAATAAAATCAAAGAAGCCTATCAAAACTTTATTGATATGAGCAATTTTGTGAGGAAATTGCTTCAGCAGTAGGGCAACGAGAGTAAAAATATAAAACAAAAAACTCCCTATCGGGGAGTTTTTTGTTAAGAAGCGCTTCTTATTTAACGGCTTCTTTTAAGAGCTTTCCCGCTCTAAATTTTGGTTTTGTAGAAGCCGCGATCTGGATCTTTTCTCCGGTTTTTGGATTCACGCCCATTCTGGCGGCTCTCTTCGCGACCCTGAAAGTGCCGAAACCGGCTACGGCCACTTCTTCTCCCCTCGACAGTGATTTAACTATCGTATCGAAGACAGCTTCGACGGCCTGCTGAGCCTGTTTCTTGGTTTCCGTGTTGGCCGCTTTTATCACAGCCTCCACTAATCCGTCTTTTTTCATGATTGTTTTGAATTACCGACCTTTCTTTATTTGAAAACATTATAACAAATTATCCTCTATTTTGCTATATAAATTAAACTATTAAGAGTAAACGGCTTGCTGGTCCGAGAAAACAGTTGCGGAGTCCGAGCGGGCACGGTTCCGCCGATGAGGTGGAGAGCGAGGACGAGGACAAACGCAATCCGCCGGCTGGGGCGGATTGACGTGTGTTCTCGAGGATTAGTAAGTCGTTTCCGGCTCCCTACCTGGCGTATTCCACCGCCCTGACTTCCCTTATGACGGTTACCTTTATTTCTCCTGGGTATTGAACGTCGGACTGGATCTTATTGGAGATCTTTTTGGCGAGCTCAAGCGCTCCGAAATCGTCCACTTTCTCCGGTACCACGAAGACTCTTACTTCGCGGCCCGCCGAAACGGCATAGGATTGCTTGATCCCTTCGAATCCCTGGACCGCTTTTTCTATGTCCTCCAATCTTTTTATGTACTTTTCCAACGTGTCGCGCCTTGCGCCCGGCCTGGCGGCCGAAATGGCGTCGGCGGCCGAAACTATGTAAGATTCCGGCGTCGAATACGGATATTCCTCATGGTGCGATTCCATGGCCTGAATGATGTTATCCGGCAGGTTGTATTTCTTGAGAAGTTTTCTGCCTATTTCAACGTGTGTACCCTCCACCTCGTGGTCAACAGCTTTCCCTATGTCATGGAGCAGGGCCCCTTTCTTGGCGACCTCAACGTTCAAATGAAGCTCCTGAGCCATCATGCCGGATATGTGAGCCATCTCCACGGAATGCAAGAGGACGTTCTGTCCGTAGCTGGTTCTGAAGTTCAATCTTCCCAGGAGATAGATTATTTCTTTTGGAAGATCCAGGATGCCGACCTCGTACGCCGCCTCTTCGCCTATTTTCTGTATTCTTTGTTCGAGTTCTTGTCTCGCTTCCTCGACTTTCTCTTCGATCTTCGCCGGATGGATCCTGCCGTCCTTTATCAGTTTTTCGAGGGCTATTTTAGCCAGTTCTCTCCTCATCGGATCGAACGATGACAAGATGACGCTTTCCGGCGTTTCATCCACTATTACTTCGACGCCGGTCAATCTCTCGAAAGATCGTATGTTCCTTCCTTCCTTACCTATTATTTTGGCCTTAATGTCCTCGTCCGGGAGATCCACGGCGCTCGTCGTCACGTCAGCCACTGAATTCCTGGCGTATCTTTGTATGGCCGAGACTATTATTTCATTGGCCTTTGACTCGATATTTTCCGCCTTTTCTTTTTCCATCTTGGCCATCAGATTGGCCAATTCCTGCCTATTTGATGCCTCGATCTCCTCGAAGATGGTTTTTTTGGCTTCCTCGCGCGTGAACCCCGAGACTTTTTCCAGTTCCGTGAGCGCCCTTTGCCGCACCTCCTCCACCTCCTTATCTTTGTTTTTTATTTCCTCCTCCTTCGATCTGATGGATTTTTCTTCGTTCTCGACGTCTTTCGATTTTTGATCGATGATATCCTCCCGCTTCAGGAGTCTGTCCTCAAGCTGTCGGAGTTCGTGCTTTCTCTCTTTTTCTTCCTTGCCGGCGTCGGCGAGGATCTGGGAAGCCTTATCTTTGGCTTCCACAACTATCTCTTTGGCCTGCGTTTTGGCGGACTCGAGCTCTGCCTCAGCTTTCTTTTCTATTGAGTTCTGGAGTTTTCTGGCTGCGGCCACTCTTATTGCGTAGCCGATAACTAAACCCAATAAACCGCCTGCTATCCAGGGGATTAAATTCATATGTCAAAATATTTATTTTATTAATACGCATCGACTTTAATGGTTTTATTATAACCTATGAGCCGGCCGCTGGCAACTCGTTTTCGCGGCCGTTTCGTTGTTAGTTGCCGGCTAAGCGGTTAGAATTATAACGATATGAAGCAAACACTGGTTTTGGTCGTCTTGGACGGGTGGGGCGTTGGACCTCTCGATGAATCCAATCCGATTTATAAAGCTGAACTCACGACCGTTAACTATTTAAGGGCGTATTTTCCTTGCGGCGCGCTTCAAGCTTCGGGCATGTCGGTGGGCCTGCCTTACGACGAAGAAGGAAACAGCGAGGTGGGACACCTAACGATCGGAGCCGGCCGCGTCTTTTACCAGCATTTTCCGAAGATAATGGCTTCGATAAAGGACGGTTCGTTTTCCAAAAATCAGTCGATAGAGTCAGCCTTTAAGTGGGTGAACGACAAGAAATCCAATCTGCACTTGGTGGGACTTTTAACCGAAGCCAACGTGCATGCTTCGCTCGAGATCCTGGAGGCCCTGATAAAGGATGCCAAGGAGAGCGGCGTTCAAAATATATATCTGGACGCTTTTTCCGATGGTCGGGACAGCGCTCCCATGTCCGTCGAGCGTCTTTTCAATAAACTTTCCAAGGATACCGGACTGGACCTTAAGACCAATCTCTCGAGCGTGTCCGGCAGGTATTATGCCATGGACAGGGACAAGCATTGGGACCGGACCGAGAAGGCTTATAAGGTTCTCGTGGGCGATGCGCCGACCGGAGCTTTACTGGACGATGTCATAAAAGATGCCTATGACAGGAATTTGAACGATGAATATCTGGAGCCGTCGATAATAGGGGAGCCTCGCCCGATCTCGGACAACGACGCGGTCATTTTCTTTAATTTCCGCGAGGACAGGATGAGACAAATAGCCGGCGCATTCATCGATCCCGATTTCAAGATGTTTCCGGTGAAGAAATTCAAAAATCTTTTCGTGGTTTCGATGGTATCATACGACCACTCGTTCAAGGCGCCGGTGGCTTTTTCCGATGATTTTATAAAGAACACATTGGGGGAGGTTTTGTCCGATAACAACAAGATCCAATTGAGAGTGGCCGAAACTGAGAAATACGCGCACGTGACGTATTTTTTCGACGGTCTGCGCGAGAACTCGTTCCCCAACGAGTATAGAATCCTCATCCCGTCGCAGAATACCATTCATTACGAGCAGCACCCGGAGATGATGGCGAAGCCGATAACCGACAGGGTTATAGCGGCCCTGGATGAAGGCACTTTTGATTTCATATTGGTTAACTATGCCAATTCCGACATGGTGGCTCACACCGGGAATTACGAGGCCACCAAGAAGGCCGTGAAGATCGTGGACAATGAACTAAAGAGGATAATCGAAAACGCTTTGCCGTCGGGGCACACGGTCATGATAACTTCCGATCACGGTAACGCCGAGGTTCTGCTCGACCTTCAAACCGGCGAGCCGGAGACGAAGCATAATCCTAATCCCGTGCCGTTATATCTCATAAATAGCCGCTACAAGAGGAACAAGCCGGTTCCGGTTCTTACGTCGTTGCCCGTCATAGGCATGCTTTCCGACGTTGCTCCGACGATCTTGGATCTCTTGGGTATCCAGAAACCCAAAGATATGAGCGGTCAAAGCCTCTTGCCGGAACTTCTGGAAGATTTTTGATCTCCTTTGGTTTCTGTTTCTTTGAGTTTCCTTTTCTCGTTCAGGGCGTGATTGTCGCCTTTCGCTAGGTCCGCTCTCTTTAAAGCGTCCAGCTCTTCTTCGTTCTCTTTCCGCTCTTCCTCGAAGATATTTTCAATTTTTTCTCTCATGTAGACATGATAACATTCCAGCTTCGGGTTTGTCGGGGCGCCGAGATTTGAACTCAGACTAAATTTTACCCCGTAGCAAGCTTCGCTTTGCTTCGGGGCCTTCCACCCCGTTAGAAATCTTCTGTCGGAGGGCCGGGACTCGAACCCGGACTAAATCCTCCCAAAGGACTCGTGCTACCATTACACTACTCTCCGATCTTGATTTCTAACGGGGCAAGAAGGACTCGTGCTACCGTTACACTACGCCCCGAAATTATTTACCGGCAGCTGCTATGGAATGCAGCATTTTTAATATATCACATTCCGCTCCGGGAAGCCTCGCGCCTGAGCGAGGCTTCACATTCTATGTGAAAAAATGTATATTGTAAAACAGATTTTCCGCTTTTTCCCCTCGTAGCTCAATGGATAGAGCAGGGCTCTTCTAAGGCCTTGATGCGGGTTCGATTCCTGCCGAGGGGACTTGAATAGGGATTCATTGGCAAATTTTTTGGTCGTAGCGGCAAGCGCGGTACTTGTCGTTTTTGGTTTTTGGAACGGATACCCGCTTAACTCCCCGTCCGCCGAAGGGGTTACGAGCGCGGCGACCACGACCAAATCGGCTACCGCGAGCGCGGCGAGGGCGGCGATCGCTCCGAACGATGTTCGCGCCGTCTATATCACGGCCCAAACGGCTTCCGTCCCGGCCGACGTCCAGGGGATAATAGACCTCGTGAAATCCACCGAATTGAACGCCGTAGTCGTTAACGTTAAAGACAGCGACGGTACTTATCTCGGCGCCGGCATGAAGCGCGTCGTCGACGAATTGCACAAGAACGGGATTTATGCCATCGCGAGGATCGTCGTTTTCCAGGATAATGCTTTCGCCAGAGCGCATCCGGAACTGGCGCTGCATGACGCTTCCGGCAGCCTTTGGTACGGCGGCGGCAGTTCGCTTTGGGTGGATCCGTCGAGCCGCGAAGCTTGGGATGAAAATGTCGGCGTGGCCGTGAAGGCCCTTGCCATGGGTTTTAACGAGATAAATTTCGATTACGTTCGCTTCCCGTCGGGAGGCGTCGGCAACGCCGTTTATCCAATATACAACGGAACGTCTTCGATGGTCGGCGTGATAGACGATTTTTTCAAGTATCTCACTTCGCGCATCCGCGAATCTTACCCCAAAGCGATTTTATCCGTGGACATCTTCGCTTACAGCTTCATAAAGAATGACGGATTGGGCGTGGGACAAAGGGCCGCCGAAGCCGCGAAATATTTCAACGTCATCTCTCCCATGGTCTATCCCTCGCACTACGCGCCGGGCAATTTTGGCTTCCCAAATCCGGCGGAAGAGCCGTATCAAGTGGTTTTTAAAACTCTCGAGGACGGCAAAAAACTGTTGCCGGCCAGTTCGACCGCGATCGTGCGGCCCTGGATCCAGGACTTCAATATGGGGGCTGTTTACGACACGCAGATGGTTGACGCGGAGATTCAAGCCGTAAAGGACGCCGGTTTCGGCGACACGTGGATGGCTTGGAATCCCAGCAATGTTTACGATCAAGCCAAGTACTTACTTAAGTAAACTCAATACGAACAAAGTCGAGCTTACTAGCACGGTCGTCGCTCCGGTGCTCACGTTATAAAAATGGCCGATGAGAAGTCCCGACGTGAGCGACACCGCGGCGATCACGACGCTCATGATGAGAAAACTCGTGAAACTCTTGGCCAGGTTCCTCGATGAGGCGGCCGGTATGATGACTATGGCGCTCATAAGAAGAACGCCGACGAAGCTTATGCCGATGGATATGGTGAGCGCGATGAGCGCGAGGAGTACGAGCTCGAGCTTGGTCGCCGATACCTTGAGCGACGTACTGAGGTCCGGCGCTATCGCGAACAAAGTCAACTTTTTTAGGAAGGTGAGTATGAATACCACGATGGCGAGCGCGATCGCGGTTTGGAAAAATATCTGAGCCATCGTTATTTTGTCGACGCTGCCGAAGAAGGCCTCCAAGAGATCTTGTTGCGGTATGAGAAGGGCGCCGACCGCGAGGGCCGTCACGAACATCACTCCGGTGACGGATTCCATGGCGAGCTTCGTTTTGGTCTCGATGAGCCATATGAGGAGTATCCCGAAGAAAAGGAACACCAATCCGCCCCAGATGGGCGTGAAGTGGAGTATCACCCCCAGAGCTATGCCGGGCAGCGCGACGTGAGATAAGGCGTCCGACATCAGGCTCATTCGGCGGAGTATCAGGAAAGACCCGACGAGGCCGCTCGCCGCCGCCACGAAGATCCCGGATATGAGTGTCAGATAGAATAATTCCATTTTATTTTTATATTACGTCGTTCAGATTTTCGAAATGCTTATGGAAAAACGCGTGATTGCCGTAGAGTTCGGAGAGCGCGTCCTTTGACAGCGTCGCGAGCGTTTCGCCGTAGCAGGTCATCTTTCCGTTCAAACACATCACGGTATTGGCGTATTTATACACGACGTTCAGGTCGTGGGTGATTATTATTATCGAAATGCCGAGATCGTCCTGGAGTTTGTGGAGCAGGTCGTAGATTGATTCCTGCGAGACGATATCGACGTTTTCCGTCGGTTCGTCGAAGAGAAGAACGTTCGGCTGGTCGATGATCGCCCAAGCCAAAAGAATCTTCTGCAGCTGGCCGCTCGAGAACGTCGCGAGGTTCTGGTTGAGCCACTGTTTCGGTATTTCGACAAGGTTTAAAACTTCTTCTATGGAGTATTTGTGCTCGGGTTTGAGGTCCAGGAATTCCTTGACCGTCATGGGCAGGTAAAAATCTACGTGGAAGCGTTGCGGAAGATATCCGATCTTCGCTCCGCTGGCGAGCTTTATCTCGCCGCTGGTCTTCTTCATTATTCCGACGATAGTCTTTATGAGCGTCGATTTGCCGGCGCCGTTAGGGCCGATAACGGCCATTACTTCCTGAGGTTTAAGCTCGAATGAAACGTCGTCGATGATCTTTCGCCCGTCGATGACGACGGACAGATTATCTATCTTGAGAAATGGTTCTTGTGCCATTTAGTTTGAATATTTTGTGCCGCGGGAGGGAATCGAACCCCCGACGCCAGCCTCTTCAGGGCTGCGCTCTGCCACTGAGCTACCGCGGCAGTACAAATCTTTTTCAATTATATTTCAACTTTTCGCCTTTGTCCAAGTCTATTTGGTTCCCAGGCAATTTACCGTCGAGCTTGTATAGGGCAGCGTGAAATTGAAGTTGAACGGATTCGCGCTCGTGGACGTCGGAGCGGATGAATTGGTTATCTGGATGCCGGCCTGTCCCAGAATGGTCTCGACGAGCGTCAGGCCTTTGAATGAATTCTTGTCGGCGCTCGATAGGGAAGAGGACATTTGGTCTCCAACCGCCGAAAAGAACGATTGTTTAGCCTCGCTGGAGAACAAGCACGTCAGATTGAAGCCGTTCCACTGATATTGCGGCGTAGTGAACTTCACGGAGCAGTCGTTGTTGAGCGGACCGATGGCGAAGGATTGATTTTGCGAGTTGACGTTTATGGTCGCCGAGACGTTAAGGCAGTCATTCAGGGCGCTGTTTAGGCACGCGAGGAATTGTTGGGCGTTTTGCGTCAGCGCTCCCGGCTGAAGTTCAGATTCGTCCACCGTGCCGCAGTCCGTGCCGGTCGTTGGCATACCGGGTTGATTTTGATCGGTGGCGGCGGAGGAAACGTTTTGTTGCTGGCCGGAATTTTGAGTACCGGCGGTCGTCGGCGTCTGGGTTGGGCCGGATTGGTTCTGTTGCGGAGGATTGTAAAAGATTATCAAAAGGATCACGAATATGGCGGCCAGCCCGACTATCGACAGCAGTATGATCTTTGTTTTCTTCATTGATATTAGTATAGCTTCTTTTTGCGACCGCTCGCAATTTTTAGGTATAATGTTCGCATGGATCTAACTTTAAAAAAATGCGTTCCCTGCGAAGGAGGCATCCCTCCGATGGCGGAAGATGAAGCAAATAAATATTTGTCGGAAGTCCTGGGCTGGGAGCTGGCCGACGACAAAAAGAGCATCAGCCGGGAATTCAAATTTAAGGATTTCAAAGGTTCGATGGGTTTCGTGAATCGCGTCGCCGATATCGCGAATGCCGAAAATCATCATCCGGACATCTACGTCTTCTACGACAAAGTGAAGCTTGAGCTCTTGACGCACGCCATAGGAGGTCTTTCGGAGAACGATTTCATTCTCGCCGCGAAGATCAATAAGCTGATCCCTTGATCCCTAATCTTCGTCCTTTTCCTGTTTGAAGACGTCTTTGGCACTCTCGCTTTTAACGCGATTGTCGTTTTTCTTTCTTGGTTCGTCCTCGAAGTCCGTGCCGAATTTCTCGTTTATCATGTCGCCGAAGTCCTTGGCTTTCGATTCGAACTTTATCTTATTGCCGAGGAATTTTTTGAGGAGATATTCGCCCAAGATGATGAGAGCTATGCCGCCGATTATGCCTATCTCGACTTGCTTGAACACCTTCTCGGCTTTCAATAAGTACAGTCCGCTGGCCAGGAAATACGAGACCGTGGTCACGCCGAAAAGCCAGGTGAGCGCTGCTAATACGTGAGATTTGAAGAATTTACCTATTTTTACCCTCGTCCAGCCGACGGCGAGGAGCGTCAGGAAATTGGCGCCTATAAGGAATTTAGAGATGATGATTATCTTCTTAAGGTTTTGCGATACGTAATAGGTGTAAAATTGGGCGTTCTTGTTCTGTTTAAGTTTTTTGTACATCCTCCAGCCGAAACGGGTGCCGCGGAGCAGTCGGCCGATGAAGTAGAGCGCGTAATCTCCTATGAGTATCCCGAGGAAGGCGGGTATGAGAAAATCGCCCCAGCCCAAACTGCCGTTTATGACCAAATATACCGAGACCAAAACCGTTACCTCGCCCTGCAGGAGTATGCCGAGGGCTATGAGGTAATGACTCCAGGCCTGGTGGGTTAAAACCAGTTGGCTTAGGTTGTCCAGTATCCCTCCCATCCAACCAATAATAACACAACTGTGTGTAAGTACTGTTGTAAGTTGTCCGTTTTGGGTTTACTATCAGACCAAGGAGAGGTTTTACTGCCAAAGTTCGATACAATTGAAGAATCTGAGAGCGTAAAAAACCGGCAATTGGGCATGTTAAGTTTGGATGTGAGGAATGGTGGATGTAGCTCAGTTGGTAGAGCGCCTGCCTGTGGAGCAGGTTGTCGCGGGTTCGATCCCCGTCATCCACCCAGAAACAAAGAGCCGCCCCTTGTGGGCGGATTTTTGTTTTTTGAATCGTTCGGGGACCGAACGGAACTTCCGCGCCCGCATTGCGGGAGAAAATGACGGATGATAAAATCAATCCATTATGGAAAAACCTCGAACGTATACCGACATGGAAGATCAAACCGGCCTCACGATCGCATATTCGCCGCGTGAGAACGGAACTGTTGTCGTGCAAGCCGCGTCCGGCGCCGGCGCGCCCGTCATCGAAGCCGCATTCGAGAAGGACGCAATCGACAAATCGCACATACTCTACATAGAAGCCATTGAACTTCTTCGTTCCCGGGCGGCTATTCACGAAGATCGCGCGGCGATCCGCGAGAGGGTTGGTAAATTATTCGCGGCTTTCCGGGGAGAGAAAGTTTCTTTCGACGATCCGTCTGTCACTGTCTTGCGGCGCAAGCCGTCCGGCGAATTCGTCGCGAACCCCGGAAAGCGGATTGAGATAGACGTTGATGGCGTTACCTACGAGCGTTTACCGGTCAGAACGCGTCTCATCACGGTGAAAGACGTCGATCTTATGCCGATACTCGAGGAGTATGTGAAACCGTATCTTAAACCCGGCGACGTTCTCTTTGTGAGCGAAAAGGCGCTTTCCACCACTCAGGGCCGCATCATCGACATGGATGACATTGAACCGATGTCCTTCGCGCGGTTCCTTGCGCGGCACGTTGGCAATAACTACGGCTCAATAGAGTTTCGCGGTTTTGGTCACGGCACGGCGCTCGCGATGCAGCTTTTTCTGGAAGAGGCGGGATATCCGCGCATTATCTTGGCCGCCGCCGTTTCGGCGATCACGCGGCCGTTCGGGGTCAAGGGGCTTTTTTACAGAATCTGCGGCAAGCAGGCGAAATCCATCGACTGTCCCATGTCGTTCCTGATCCTTGAATATGCGCATTCGGCGAAACTTGCGCCTCGGGATCCGAATGGCGCGGCACGGCGGTTCAAAAAAGCGCTCGGATGTGAGACGGTCATCCTCGACGCCAACTACCGCGGCGCGTTTTCACTCGGCAAATCGACGCGGGCGCTTTCGGAGCAATTCATCGGGAAGCTCTTCAGCGATAATCCGCTCGGCCAGTCCGACGAAATGACCCCCTTCGCGATCGTCAGAACCTCCCGAGCGCTCCCCATTCGGGGATAAACTCCGGCCGCTCGGGAGGTATAATGGAGATGTATGCGAACTAACTTCTACACCGGCCGGGGCGACGGGGGAAAAAGCCTCTACGGCAACAAACGCCTGCCGAAAAGCTCGGTTCTCTTCGACGTTCTGGGGGATCTCGACGAGCTCGATGCGTGGCTCGGCGTTTGCCGGTCAGTCATTTCGAAAAAAGAAAATTTCAAGGTGAAGAAACTCTCACTCGATGCGATTCTCGTTTTCGTCGAGGAGAACTTGTTCATGCTTCAGGCGGAAGTGGCGGCCGCCGGCTTCGAGTATTCGGTGAAGGAGTTCAATAAAATAAACGCGGAGAAATCCGGTTTCATGGAAAGCGTCATTTTGGAGATCGATGCGAAACTTCCGCCGATCCGGAATTTCATCATACCCGGCGGAAGTTCAATGGGCGCTTCTTTGGATTTTGCTCGGACCTTGGCCCGGCGGGCTGAGCGGACGCTCGTGAAATTCGGCGAGAAGAAAAAAATATCCGGCGAATCGATGGCTTTCATGAACCGGCTCTCGAGTTTGTTTTTCGCCCTCGCGCGGTACGCGAACTACAAAGCGAAGGTTAAGGAAACCAACCCGACCTATCGGTAATTAAAATCCTAATTTCGAAATCTTAAATCCTAAATAAATTCCAATGACCAAAATTCAAAATTCCAAATCCGTCGTGTTTCAGTCATTGTGATTTTTGATTTTGATATTGTTTAGGATTTAGTGCTTAGGATTTAGAATTTTCTTCAATATTTGGCATTTGGATTTTGAAATTCTATAATTAACTTATGCTAACTCTCACCGATATGCTCATTCGTTTGGCGGCTGCCGTCGCAGTCGGAGCCATCATTGGACTTGAGCGCGAACTCATGGGCAAGGAAGCGGGCATCCGGACCGACCTTATGGTCGCCGCCGGTGCCGCTATCTTCACCATGGTCGGTATTACGCTGCCGTACATCGTGGCTGTCGGGAATCTTTCTGACGTCATTGCGCGGAACAGCGGCTTCTTGACCATCATCGGGAATATCGTTGTCGGCGTCGGCTTCTTGGGTGCCGGCGTCATTCTCCACGAGGGAACCAAAGTACGGAGCCTGACGACCGCGGCGACTGTCTGGGTCGTAGCAAGCTTGGGCATTCTTTGCGGCATCGGGCTTTTCGCCTTTGCTTTTGTGAGCGCGATTGGCTTAGCCGTGATTTTGTTTTTGACCCGCAAGATCGGCATAAA
>CAYQPG010000006.1:0-19570 GCA_964419525.1 uncultured Candidatus Saccharibacteria bacterium
TCACCCCGTTAGATTTATGCGCGGTTAGCTCAGGGGTAGAGCAACATCTTTACACGATGAAGGTCGGGGGTTCGAATCCCTCACCGCGCACAGCAAATCTAACGGGGTAGGCCGAGAAGGTCCGAGGTTCGATCCCTCGATCGCCCACTGTAATATTAAAAATAAAAAATAATAAGGAGCAGTAGAATGAAGATTCTCTTTATCGATGACGATCGTAACATTCTCGGCATGATGGAGGAAATAATCACGGCACCCGTCGGCGTAAAGATGGTTTTTTCCGAATGTCACAGCGTCGCCGACGCTCTGGGAGCCGTCGACCGAGAAAAGCCCGACATAATCTTCCTCGACAACTCACTTTCTAAGGGTCACGATGAGGGGATCGATGTGGTGAAAGCTCTGGCAGGAAAAAGTATGAAAATCTTCACCACCACTTCCGATCCTAACATCGAGGAGGTTTACCGCTTGATGGGGATACCGCGAGTGGAGAAAAGCGACGCGGACAGCATCGAGAGAATTATGAATAAGGCGGCGTATGCCGCGGCCAGTGATGGATAATCACTGGCCTTTTTGTTTGACAAAAAGGCACCTCGGACTTAACTTGGATAGATAGACATGAACGAAACGGACCTAAAATTCAACACTTCTTACGGGTTGCAGGTGAACCTCGGGGTTGTCGCCGACGAGATCGTATCTTTCATGGAAAAAAAACCGAAGGCCTCGTACAAAGTGACCATAGGAAGCGACTCCGAGCTTTTGGAGGATAAAACCGCCGATTTCGTGACGGCTGTCGTCGTTCACAGAATCGGGAACGGCGGCCGGTATTTTTGGAGGAGGATCAGATTGGGGAAATTTTACAACCTGCACGACAGGATAATCCAGGAAGTCGTACTTTCGATAGACGCTTCGAACACCTTTCTGAACGTCTTGAAGACGAAGATACAATCGAAAGCCGAAAGCGGCTTGAACTTCGATTGGGATTTCGAAGTGCATGTCGATGTCGGCGAGAACGGCCCGACCAAAACACTCATCCAAGAAGTGGTCGGAATGGTCAGGGCTCACAATTTGGAGCCGAAGACCAAGCCGGAAAGCTACGCCGCTTCCAATGTCGCGGACATTTACGCCTAGATATAGTATTTCGTATTCAGTATGGAGTATTTAGTATGCGCAATACTAGATACCGTATACTAACTACTCGTAACCATGGATACATTAGTAATCGACATAGAAACAAAAAATTCCTTTCAGGACGTAGGCGGTCGGGATAATCTCAAAAATTTGGACGTCTCCGTCGTCGGCGTCTATTCTTATTTAGCCGATAAGTATCAGGCTTTCGAGGAACATGAATTCGCCGATCTCGGGAAAATGCTCCAGAAAACGCAGCTCATCGTCACGTTCGCCGGCAAGCGTTTTGATATTCCGGTCATGACCAAATATTTCGATTTTGACATAAGCGCCATAAGGCACTTCGACATATTGGAGGAGATCGAGGATAAATACGGCCGGCGCATAGGGTTGGGGATCCTTGCCGAGGCCAACGTCGGGGCCGGCAAGACCGGACACGGCATGGAAGCCATAGAACTTTACGCCAGGGGTGAGATGGAGAAACTTAAAAGCTATTGTCTGAACGACGTGAAATTGACCAAGGACATATATGAGCTGATAAAAAAGCAGGGATATCTCTGGATACCACAGAGAAATTCCAATGAAATGAAGAGGGTGGATATATCCCCCGCCGAGGAATCCAATCAGCATCAGCTCATATAAAGAGCGTGGTGAACGGCAGAACGCTTTGGTATATAATTAATTAGTCGCAATTTTTGGAAATATTATGTTCAAATTTAAAAACAGCAGATTTTTCGTAGTTTTCTTCGCCATACTTCTCGCTTTGAGCGTGGTCGCCATCTATGTTCCGCTTCTTTTACCGCCCCAGAACCAAATACCTAGCGAGGCCGGTTCCGGCGCGAATCAGAACGTTCTCAATCTCGCGACAACCACCGTTTCCGGGATCGCCACGACCAGCGAATCATCATCTTCATCCTCGCCCAACCAGAAAGTCGGCTCTCCGTCGACCACGACTAACAATCTTCCGCAGAGCCTGACGAATTTTCAGAGCGACGAGAAGACGCTGAACAGTATTCAAAGCAACCTCAATAAGTAGTTAGCGTGCGGTATATGGTATTTAGTATCAGTGAAACACTGACTGCGGAATACCAATTACTAAATACTGAAAACCGATGAAGGACAAGGAAATAGCCAAACTAATAAAAGAAGAATCGGACAGGGAGAAAAAAACGGTGGATTTGATAGCTTCGGAGAATTTCGTGTCGGAGGACATCCTTGAGTCCCTCGGCTCGGTCTTTACCAATAAATACGCCGAAGGGTATCCGGAAGGCAGGTATTACGGCGGCACCAAAGTAGCCGACAAGCTTGAAAATCTGGTTAGAAAAAGAGCCTTGAGATTGTTCAAGCTGTCGCCCGAAAAGTGGGCGGTTAACGTTCAGCCGTATTCCGGCTCCCCGGCCAATCTGGCTGTCTATTTGGCGCTGGTGCCGCCGGGTGAAAAGATAATGGGCATGAGCCTGAATATGGGAGGACACCTGACTCACGGCCAGAAAGTCAGTGTCACCGGGAAAATCTGGCAGCAAGTTCCTTACGGCGTTTCTCCAAAAACAGAAAAACTTGATTACGCGGAAATATTGAAGATGGCCGAAAAGGAGAGGCCGAAAATAATAGTGGCCGGATACACGGCCTATCCCAGAGTCATCGACTTCAAGGAATTCAGGGAAATAGCCGACAAGGTCGGAGCCATCCTTATGGTCGATATGTCCCATTTCGCCGGCCTCGTCGCCGGCGGCGCGTATCCCTCGCCTTTCGAATACGCCGACGTTGTCATGACGACGACACATAAAACTTTGAGGGGCCCGCGCGGCGCGATGATATTCTCACGGAAAAGAGAATTACCTTTAGCTTTCTTGAGCGCCGGAGGTTCATCTGCTCCGGCGGCCGATGCCCTCCTGCGCTCTCGCACTGCCGAATCCGCTTCGCGGATACCAAGCTCGGCAGTGCTCCGAGAGCCGCTCTCAAAAGCTAAGGGCAATTCTTTTCTTATATCTGATTTAATTGATAAAGCGGTATTCCCCGGTCTCCAGGGCGGACCGCATTTGAACGCAATCGCCGCGATCGGCGTCGCGCTCCGTGAAGCGGGTCAACCGTCTTTCAAAGCGTATGCCAGGCAAGTGATAAAGAATGCCAAAGTTCTGGCGGATGAGTTGGGAAAACTCGGATGGAGGATCGTTTCGGGCGGCACGGACACGCACCTTCTCCTCGTCGATACGATGTCGCGCGGCATCGGCGGAAAAGAGGCCGCGGAGAAACTCGAGAACGCGGGTATCATCGTTAACAAAAACACCATTCCCTATGATACGCGGAAACCGACTGATCCCTCGGGGATCAGGATCGGCACGCCGGCCGTTACGACGCGCGGAATGAAAGAAGAAGACATGGAAAAGATAGCAAAGAGCATAAACGAGATCCTGATCAACAAATGACGATTGATGGTAAAAAGATAGCGGCGGAGATAGTCGCTGAGTTGAAACGAAAGCCGGCGCCGCAGAAATATCTGGCCGTTTTTTTGGTCGGGAACGATCCGTCGTCCGTCGGTTTCGTCAAGCAGAAAGGGAGGTTAGCCGGAGAGCTCGGCGTCGATTTTCGTCTTTATGAATACGAAGAGTCGATCAAGCAGGACGAACTTCGAAAGGAAGTTCATAAGATAGCTGACGGCAAGCCGTGCGGCGGCGTGATAATCCAGCTTCCGCTTCCCGAACATATCAATGCTCAGTATGTTTTGAACGCGATACCGCGGGAAAAGGACGTAGATGTTTTGGGCGAGCGCGCTCTCGGCGCGTTCTACGCCGGAAGGAATACGGTTAATCCTCCGTCCGTTGAGGTGGTGAAGGAAATATTGAAAATTGAAAATTGCAAAATTGAAAATTGCAAGATGGCCGTGGTCGGACTGGGCAAGCTCGTCGGTAAACCCGTCCAAACGTGGCTCGCTGGAAAATCGAATGAGATCTATCTGATCGACGAAGGTGGAAATCTTAATCAATTAAAGGACGCCGATGTCGTTATTTGCGGTACCGGAGTGTCGGGACTCATAAGGCGGGATATGTTGAAGGAAGGGGCCATTGTGATAGATTTCGGCTACGGCATGAAGGAAGGAAAAGCCGCCGGGGATTTCGATCCAGACGGAGCGGATGGCGTGGACTACACGCCGACGCCGGGCGGCACTGGCCCCATTCTCGTGGCAAAGATTTTTGAAAACTTCTATAAGTTAATCCTCGCTTGATTCGGATCCGGATTCGCTCACGATGGGTTTTTTTTCGGCTGCCGTGGAAGCGGCTTTTTTAATTTCATTGAGGAGCTTTTTGTCTTCTTTGAGTTTTTCACGGACATTATCAAATCCATTCCCGAGTTTTTCACCGTTGAAAGCGTAGCTCGCCCCGTTTTTGGAAACGACGCCGTATTTAACGGCCGTGTTCAGGACATCGGCCTCATAGGAAATGCCTTCGCCAAACATGATGTCGAATTCCGCTATTTTGAAGGGCGGCGCAACTTTGTTCTTGACCACTTTCGCTTTCACTCGATTTCCGATTGAATCCTCTCCCTTCTTGATCTGCGCGATACGCCGGATGTCGATTCGGACCGATGAATAGAATTTCAAAGCTAATCCGCCGGGCGTCGTTTCGGGATTCCCGAACATGATGCCGATCTTCATTCTCGTTTGGTTGATGAAAATGACGATGGTCCCCGATCGCGCGGCGACGGCGGTGATCTTCCTCAAGGCCTGAGACATCAAGCGCGCCTGGAGGCCCATTTGCTGCTGTCCCATCTCCCCTTCTATTTCGGCCCGGGGCGTCAAAGCGGCGACCGAGTCGATGACGACGACGTCGATAATGCCAGATCTGACGAGGCTTTCCATTATGTTCAAGGCCTCTTCGCCGCTGTCCGGCTGGGAGATGATGAGGTCTTTCACTTTGACGCCGATCCTCGCCGCATATTCCGGATCAAGAGCGTGTTCGGCGTCGATGAACGCCGCTTTGCCGCCTTTCTTCTGCGCTTCCGCGACGGCATGGAGTGCGAGGGTCGTTTTCCCCGAACTTTCCGGTCCGAAGATCTCAACGATTCTGCCTTTCGGCAGACCGCCGACGCCGAGCGCGATGTCCAGAGAAAACGAACCGGACGGGATCGTATCGACGTTGCTTCTTTTTACTTCTCCCAATTTCATCACCGATCCTTCTCCAAAGCGCGATTGAAGGGACTCAATTAGAGAATCGATGTTCTCCGGCTGTTCTTTTGGCGATTCTTTCTGTTTTTTATTGGCCATTTTTTTAGTGAGATGAACTCGACGTTTGATTGGTGCTCGATTGTTCGATGCCCGACGCCGTACTGGTCGTCGTTGTCGGCTCCGTGAGCGGCAGGCCGGACTCGGTTTGATAATAAATCTGTTTGGTCGTGGAAAAGGTCTTGCCCAATACTCTCGTGGCGGTGAAATTGAACGTATTGAACCCCGGATTCAACACCACGGTCTTTTCGAAGCCGCCGTCTTTGTCAGGCAGTACCGATTCGCCGTTCACGGTAAGTTCGTCGCCCGGGCTCACCGAACCTTTTATGGTGAAGTTTTGGTCCTTGGTCACGGTTATGCCGTTTGAAAGGTCTTTGAACGTCAGGGCCGGTGACCCCATGATGCTTGGCAATCTGAATCCCAGGTAGAGCACTATCAATACCGCTACTATTATAACACCGGCCATTTTCTTGTTCACTTTCGGTATTTCAAACCTGTTAGGCGGCAACACGTCCTTCTCTCCGGAGCGCTTAAGATCGTTTTTGTTCTTGAGATATTCCGTCCAAACCTCCTCGCCGTCTACGCCCAAAACTTCGCCGATTTTCATTATGTATCCGTGCACGTAGGGAGCGGCTGGCAGTTTGCCGAATTTTTCGTCCAAAATGAGCGAGATTACGTTCTCCGGAACGCCGGAGAGCTGCGATAATTTTTCCACCGACATCCCCTTCATCTTAAGGGCTTCTATTATGACGCTTGAAAAGCTTTTGATATTGTCGTCAGACATTGTCGTCATTATTATAAAATACCTCTCGAGGCTTCGCTCCGTCGCCCGGCCCTATAATTCCCCTCTCTTCCATCATATCGAGAAGCCGTGCGGCCCTCGCGTACCCGACTTTAAGCCGGCGCTGGAGGAGGGAGGCCGACGCTTTTCTGGCCGACTTAACGGTCTCTATCGCCTCGTTAAGAAGCTCGTCGTCATCGTTTTCTCCGGATAAAGCGTCGAAGTTGAGGTTGGGCTGAGAACCGCCATCTTCGCTTCCTCCGAACATCAGCTCTTCGCCCGACGTTTCATTGTTCTTTTTTATGAAATCGGCCACCTTTTTTATCTCTTCCTCGGATATGAAAGCTCCCTGGACGCGAAGAGGCTTCGAGAGATCGGCCGATATAAAAAGGGCGTCGCCGTGCCCCAGGAGTTTTTCAGCTCCCGGCGTATCGAGGATGGTTCTCGAATCTATCTGGCTCGCGACCTGAAGAGCTATTCTTGAAGTGATGTTGGCCTTGATGAGCCCCGTGATGACCTCGACCGACGGTCTCTGCGTCGAGACGATGAGATGGATGCCAGTGGCTCTGGCCATTTGGGCCAGCCTGATTATCGAACCCTCGACTTCCTTTCCGTAGGAGGTCATGAGATCGGCCAATTCGTCGATCACTATCACTATGTAAGGCATCGATCGGCCGGAGCTGTTGTAGCTTTTAATATCCCTCACGCCGGCCTCGAGGAGCGTCTGGTAACGCTTGTCCATTTCCTGTATGGCCCATTTTAGGACGCCGATGGATTTCTTGTTCTCGGTTATGACCGGCGACAAAAGATGCGGTATGCCGTCGTAGACGGACAGCTCGACTCGTTTCGGATCGATCATTAGAAGCCGGAGCGTTTCCGGCGAGTTCTTGTAAAGTAGCGAGAGTATGATTGAGTGGATCATTATTGACTTACCGGATCCGGTCGCGCCGGCTATCAAGAGATGCGGCATCTTGGCGATGTCTTTGAATATCGGTTCACCGGAAACGTTCCGGCCGAGAGCGAAAGCCAAAGAGCCGCCTTTGCCGAAATCTTCGTAGAGAAGGAGACTTCCAAGCCTCACGACGGCCGCCGATTTGTTGGGCACCTCGACGCCGACCAGCGATTTGCCGGGTATGGGCGCTTCCATTCTTATGGGATGGGCCGCCAGAGAAAGAGCTAAGTCCTGATTCAAGGACGTTATGCGCGACAACTTTATTCCTTCGGCGGGTTTCAGCGTGTATCTCGTGACGGTCGGCCCCACGTTTATTTCGCCCATCTCGACCGGTATGCCGAAACTCTCCAGTGTTCTTTTTATGACGTTGGCGTTGGCCCGGAGATCTCCGATCGTTGGCTTGTCAACTTGGGACGCGAGAAGGCTCAAGGGCGGCGCGACATAATTCTTGAACTGCTTTACGGAAGAGGTTTTAAGTTCCGGTATTTTCTCTTCGTGGGTCTTTATTTCCAGATCCTTTTCTCTGCTCTTCTTGGTCGCGGCGGATGCCGCATCCTTTTCCGGTTCCGGCGCTGTTGGAGCGGTCATGAAAGTTTCCTCTATTTCCTCCTCATCTTCTTCGTCGGCTGCGGTTTTTCTCGTCGGCAATTTGAGAGGTTTGTTCATTATCATCAAGAACGAGATGACCATGAGGGTTATGGTTATCACGATTCCGCCCGGCACGCTGAAAGGCACCTTTATGGCGCCGGATATCTTTCCGATCAGTCCCCCGTTGCCGGGGCTCACGATGTCAATGAAACCGAGGGCCGATATTATGAATATCAAGGCGCCGATGAGAGACACACCGAGAAACTCCTTCCTATCCTTGGAAATAAGCGTGAGCGATATGACGAGCGATATTGCCGGCAAGAGATAATAGCCGATGCCGAAGAGCGTCGTGAAAAATTCGAATATGTCCGTTCCCAGCGGGCCGGCAAGCTTAAGGGCTGAGAGAAGAAAAATGATTGTGAGCGCTATGAAGACTATCGACCAAATGCTTTGTTTCGTTTCCGGGCGAAGTGGAGATTGTTTTATGTAATCCCCTCTTTCTCTTTTATCGCGGTCCTTTATTTGTTTCCTTTCCTTATTATTTGGTTTTTTGGCCATGTGGTTATTACACATTAATTAAAGCCGAAAATCGGTTTTTATTCAATGAAAAAGCCGCCGATAAATCAGGTTCGGCGGCTCGAATTAAACGTTCTTTTTCCCGCGATTACCCTACGTCCAGGAAGTGCTCGGCGACGAGCGGTCTTTTTCCGTTCAGGAAAACTCTGAACAGTCCGAAGATTCCGTCGAGAGGATTATTGGGACTTAGGACAAGTTTTAAGAAATCATTGTCGAGTTCCCAGTAACGGTGCGCGAAACCGTTCTCGTCGACGATCGTTCTGCGGCTCGATTTGGCGCCTCTCACGAGACGTTTTTTGAGCGTTATGGAAGCCTTCTTATCTTTGGGTCTTGCGAGCCACAGGCATTCGGCCTCTTCTTCGTTCACGAGCTTTTCCATGATGTTTCCCCTTATTTAATTGGAAGATGTGCGAATGGTTTGAATTCTATCAGCAATGTCGCAATCGGGTCAAGTTTTTATATTGACAAATATATATAAATATGTTATCATTTAAAACTGAGACAGTAAAATTTGCTCATTTAAAAAGGGAGAATAAAATGCTTCGCATGATTGTAGTCTACGCGGCGATTGGATACTTGGGGATATGGATTATGCGTCTGGGATTGTCCGGTCGCTATCTTCCGCTTGGATCACCGGATTTCGCGCTCGCCATAGTGGTGGCCTTGGCCGGATTGTTTGTAGCTTTATTCGCGCTACAAATGATCTTGTTTGAGATAGTGGATCGATTTGGGGCCAGAAATTAATAAAAATAAGGAGACATTATCATGGAAGTCGGATTAATCAAGCTCGCTGTCGGGTTATCATACACCCTCGCCCTTTTCTCCGTCCTCGGAGAAAACTACGGCAAGATAAGCATCGGAGCGGCTCGAATCATCGTGTGGTCATCGATTGCCGTGATGATCCCGTCGCTCTATCTTCTTTTTGCGAAGGTGAGTGATATCGAATACGGCGGACCGCTCGGAGGTGTGATTGTCGTCTATGCATCACTGGCGGTTCTTGTCTTGCCATTCTGCTTGAGGAAAAAGGTCGAGGCCGTTGGCCGGTAGACCGTCAATTAGTTTATCGGGCTGGAAGTTTTCATAACTTCCAGCCTTTTTTGTTGATAGATTGGAATATCCAGATTTAAGGATAAACTTAGAAAAATTAAAAAACCTGGTAACTCGAAAAACCTGATAATGCGATGAAACCTACACTTTGCCAAAAAATGACCCTAAAAGTGTAAAACATCGAAAATGTTTTACAGGCTGATAATGTAGCAACCATATGATTATCAGGTTTTAGGGTTTTAAAAATGTTTCATGTAAAACATTTTTATAAGGGAAAAAATGGCAATAATTGGTATAATTTTTATATGACTTACCGGCAGGAAACTGGAAAAAGTGGCGAGAACCTTGCCGCGAACTATCTTAGAAAGAATGGATACCGGATAATAGAACGGAATAAAAAAGAGAAATGGGGTGAATTGGATATAATAGCCGTGGCACCTGATAAGACACTTGTGTTTGTCGAGGTTAAAACAATCAGGAAAAATCAAAATGTTGATTCTGATGATCAACTTAGGCCAGAAGATCAAATGACCCAATCAAAGATGGATAAGTTCGGGAGAACGGCTACGCTCTATGCCGGAAGTCATAGAGAATTGGTGGATGATGAAAAAGGGTGGCGTCTCGACGTTCTGGCTCTAACCGAGATGGATGACGGAGATTTTAAAATAAGTCACTATGAAAACGTTTGAAGATGGAATATTCGCAGTGTGGAAACCGAAAGGGCCTAGTTCGGCAAGTTTTTTAGATGATCTGAAGAAAAAATTGCGCGTGAGAAAGATCGGCCACGCTGGAACGCTTGATCCTTTGGCTTCGGGGATCCTCGTCGTCGGAATAGGCACGGGCACCAAGCGATTAAAAGAAGCGGCCGGTGCCGACAAAGAATACGTCGCGAAAATAAAATTTGGCGAGACAAGCGCGACGGATGACGAAGAAGGAAAAAAGAAGATCTGTGAAATAAAAGAAATCCCGAAGTTAAAAAACGTTGAGCGAATGATCAAAAAATTCGTCGGAGATCTCGATCAAATGCCTTCTTGCTACAGTGCCCTAAAAATCGCCGGCGTTCCCGCATATAGATTGGCGAGGCGGGGGAATGAGGTGGAATTAAAACCGCGCAGGGTCAAAATTTATTCTATTGAGATTTTGAAATATGACTGGCCGTTCATCGATATTAAAATAGTCACCGGTCCCGGGGTTTACGTAAGAGCCCTGGCGCGCGATCTGGGCGAAGCACTTGGCGTCGGCGGATACGTCGCGGAACTCACGAGAACAAGGGTGGGGGAATACGACAGAGACAAAGTGGAGGTAGATGGAGAAAAGATAGATAAAAATAGAAATAAATAGATACGCATAGAAAGTATACAAGCACCTCGATTAATTGAAGCGCTTCAATTTTTACCGTACGGTGATTTTTGAGGCAAATATGATAATTGACAAATATTGTAAATTAATGTATAGTATAAAAGTAAAGAGTCACTTGTCTTTTTTGCGGTATTGTGATAGAGTATTGACATAAAGGCCGCTCGTTTGAGTGGCTGTCATTTTTAAGAGAGTATAATTTTGAATGATTTAATTTTGAATAAATTATTTAATTCATTAATCCTTGAATTCAGTCGAAATTCAGAATTCTAAATTTAGTAATTAAAAAAAGATGGACTTAAAACAATTGGCGAGCGCGATAGAGCAAATATCAGCCGAGAAGGGGATATCTCCGGAAAAGGTTTTGGGCGCGATAGAATCGGCCATCGCCGCCGCTTACAAAAAAGAATACAGGAAGAGATCCGAGGTCATCCGGGCCAAATTCAACTTGAAGACCGGTGATTTGAGTTTTTCCCAGGTCAAGACGGTAGTTGATCCTTCCGAGGTGTTGATAGTGGAAGGCGAGGCCGCGGAAGAGCCGACCGAAAAGCCAGCTGAAAAACAAGAAGGTGAGGAATCGCTTCCGCGTTTCAATTCCGATCGGCAGATCCTTTTGGACGAGGCTAAAAAGATAAAATCCGACGCCGTGTCCGGAGATGAACTGGAATTCCCGCTTGAGGGCAAGAGCGATTTCGGACGAATCGCGGCCCAGACGGCTAAACAGGTCGTCCTGCAATCTATCCGCGAAGCCGAGCGCTCGTCCATAAGGGAAGAATTTACCAACAAGGAGGGTGAGATCATGAGTGGTCAGATACAGAGATTCGAGAGAGGCAACGTCTACGTTAACCTCGGCCGGGCCATGGGCATAATGTACCCTAATGAAAGCATGCCGGGAGAGCACTACCGCGTGGGAGATCGTATGAGATTTTACGTTTTGGCCGTGCAGGATGACGTGAGACGGCCGGGCATAGTTCTCTCCCGTTCGCATCCCAACTTCGTTCAGAAACTTTTTGAACTCGAGGTTCCGGAGGTAGCCGATGGGACGGTTGTAATAAAAAGTATAGCCAGGGAAGCTGGCTCGCGCACCAAGATAGCCGTTTCTTCGAATGAGGAAGGCATAGATCCGGTGGGAGCGGCCGTCGGACAAAGAGGCACCAGGGTTATGGCCGTCACGAACGAGCTTGGCAACGAGAAGGTTGACGTCGTCGAGTGGTCCGATGATCCGGCAAGGTTCGTCTCCAATTCCCTGTCACCGGCCAAGGTCAAATCGATAGAAGCGCTGCCCAGAAGGGAAGCGAAGGTTCTGGTGCCGGAAGATCAGCTCTCGCTCGCCATCGGCAAGGGAGGACAGAACGTCCGGCTTGCGGCGAAGCTCACCGGCTGGAAAATAGACGTTCGCTCCCAGTCGAATCCGGAGGAGGTTCAGGAAGGCGGCATCGCGGCCGGCGAAGCGGAAGTCGGCGACGTCGCCGACAAGACTGATGATGACGATGAAGACAATCCGAAGTTGGACGCCGACATTTTGAACGAGTCAGGCGATAAAAAAGAAAACAAAGTCGAAGAGTAAAATAAAAATTAAAGTTTTAAAAATATTATCTCAAGCAAACCATGAATTACTTGATATTCGGCCCGATAGTTTTGGCAGTTCTTTATACCGCCTATCTCTACACGTGGCTTAAGAAGCAGGATGCGGGCAACGATAAGATGAAGGAGATTTCGAGAGCTATACAAGAAGGCTCATCGGCGTATCTCGGCAGGCAATATAAAACGGTCGGCATAGTGGCTTTGGCGCTGTTTTTGATAATATATTTCGCGCTTGGGTGGCTAACGGCCCTTGGATTTTTGATAGGCGCCGCGGCTTCGGCTTTGGCCGGTTTTCTGGGAATGAACGTGGCTGTCAGGTCCAATTCGAAGACAGCGAGCGCCGCCGGCAAAGGGTTGAAATCGGCATTGTCCTTGGCTTTCAAGGCGGGTTCGGTGACCGGCTTCCTCGTTGTGGCTTTGGGGCTCTTATCCGTGTCCGGGTTCTTCTTTTTGACCCATGACATAAGAGGTTTAATAGGATTGGGATTCGGAGCCAGCTTGATATCCATTTTTGCGAGATTGGGTGGCGGCATATTCACCAAAGCGGCTGACGTTGGAACTGATCTGGTCGGCAAGGTGGAGGCCGGCATACCCGAGGACGATCCGAGAAATCCGGGCGTCATAGCCGATAACGTCGGCGATAACGTCGGCGATTGCGCCGGCATGGCCGCCGATCTTTTCGAGACCTATGCCGTAACGCTTACCGCTTCCGTATTGATAGGGAGCGCTTTCGCGTTGACCGGCGTTCAGCTGGTTTTCCCGTTCATACTTGGCGGTTTAGCCATTGTAGCCTCGATCATAGGCAGCCTTTTCGTCAAAGTAGGCAAGAGCGGATCGATAATGGGAGCTTTGTACAAAGGACTCGTTGCGGCCCTCGTAGTCGCTGCCATCCTTTTTTACTTCGCCACAAAATTTTTCATAACTGAAAACTCGCTCAATGTGTTTCTATCCAGCTTGATAGGCTTGGCGGTCACGGCCCTTATGGTAGTTATAACCGATTACTACACGTCCAAAAAATACCGGCCGGTCAAAAGCATAGCTGACGCTTCCAAGTCCGGCCACGGCACGAACATCATAATAGGACTTTCGGTCGGCATGGAATCGACCTTTCTCCCCATATTGGTGATCGTCGGCGGTATCGTCGGTTCGTACCTTTTGGCCGGAATTTACGGTGTAGCCATAGCCGCCGTCTCGATGCTTTCGGTGGCCGGAATAATAGTTTCCATCGATTCATTCGGTCCGATAACCGATAACGCCGGCGGAATCGCTGAGATGAGCGGCGCGCCGGAGGACGTGAGAAAAATAACCGACGCGCTTGATGCCGTCGGCAACACCACTAAAGCCGTGACCAAAGGTTACGCTATCGCTTCGGCGGGGCTCGCGGCTCTCGCGCTTTTCAGCGCCTACGCCGACGCGGTCGCCAAAATGTCGCCCCATGCCACTTTTGACATACAAAGCCCGTACGTCTTGGTTGGTCTTCTTTTGGGGGCGGCCCTGCCGAATCTTTTCGGTTCAATGGCCATGAGATCGGTCGGAAAAGCGGCCGGTTCGATAGTTGAAGAGATCAGGAGGCAATTCAAGGAAATACCGGGATTGCTTGAAGGTTCAGCCAAGCCTGATTACAAGAAAGCCGTCGACATAGTGACCAAGTCGGCCTTGAGAGAAATGATAGTACCGGCGCTTTTGCCGATAGTCATGGTCCTTTTCGTCGGTTTCGTCTTCGGCAAGGAAGCGCTTGGAGGGTTTTTGATGGGCACGATAGTTTCTGGTCTCTTTATTGCGATATCCATGACTTCCGGCGGGGCTGCCTGGGACAACGCCAAGAAATACATTGAATCCGGCAATCACGGAGGCAAGGGTTCGGAGGCCCACAAGGCGGCCGTAACCGGAGACACGGTCGGCGATCCGTATAAGGACACCGCCGGGCCGGCGATCAACCCGCTTATCAAAGTCATAAGCATCGTGGCATTGCTCATCGTGCCGTTCCTTTAGGGGAACGCGGATTGATGCTGATGCAGCTGATTGATACAGATAGAAAACCGCTTGAATAAAGCGGTTTTTTGTTTAGAATGAGAATGGAAAGCATAAATCCCGTTAGAAACCGCAAACTTATGGAAAAGATTATTACAAAAGAGGTCGAGCTAACCGCACATTGTAAGCAGCTGCTTATGAAAAAGGCGTTTTGTTTCTAACGGGATGAATTTCAAAGGAAAAAAAGTTTTGGTGATGGGATTGGGGACGCTCGGCGGAGGAATAGCGGCCGTGAAATGGTTCGTGAAACATGGCGCCGAAGTCACCGTTACCGACACGCGAAAGAAGAAAGATCTTGAGGCGTCCATCAAGGCGCTCGGCGGAGTGTCAAAAGATATCGAATTCGCATTAGGCGAGCACCGCGATGAAGACTTTAAAAATAATGATGTTATTGTCGTTAACCCCGCCGTCCCGCGGGAAAGCAGGTATCTCGCGATCGCCAGAAAACACAAGAAGCTCCTCGTGAATGACGCCCGTATATTTTTCGACGCCGTGAAAAATCCCGTTATCGCTGTTACTGGAACGCGGGGGAAAACGACGACGACGAATTGGATAGCTTATTTCCTTAAAACAAGAAACAAAGGAGTTACGGCTGCCGGAAATTCCTCGGATGTCGCCCTCTTGGATCTTGCGGAAAAATTGAAAAGCGAAAAAATTCCGGCCGTCGTCGAATTGTCGTCGTGGCAACTGGAGCTTTTGCCGGAGGCGAGGCGCGCGCCCGATGTCGCCGTCGTGACCAATGTTTATCCGGACCATTTGAACAGATACAAGGATATTAAAAGTTATGCGCTCGCCAAGGCGAACATATTCAGGGGACAAAATAAAAACCAAAAATTAATCTTAAATTACGATAATTCTTGGACGGGATTTTTCCTGGGATTACGGCCCAAGTCGTCGGTTTATTTTTTTTCTTCCCAAAAACTGCCTCGCGGAAAGAACGGCGCTTACATTGAAAATGGAGCGTTGTTTTTCCGGTCGAAGGGCGCCGACAAGGAGATCGTTCCAAGCGAGATAATCTCCCTGGTGGAAGAAAGAGGTAAGCACAATGTTTCGAATTTCATGGCGGCGGCCATGGCGGCGCATTTCGGCGGAGCCGCTTGGCCTGAAATAACCGGGTCAGCTGCAGATTTGCCGCAGATCAAATATCGGGAAGAAATAGTCATAAAAAAGGCCGGACTCACGGCGGTAAACGATTCGGCGGCCACGTCGCCGGATGCCGTCGTTGCGGCCATCAGGCGTTTTAAAGGATGCGGCAGGCTTATCTTGATAACCGGCGGTACGGATAAAAATCTCGATTTCAAGCCGCTCTCCGCGGAAATAAAAAAATCGCTCCCGCCGGAAGACGTCTTTTTGTTGAACGGCAGCGCCACGAAAAAGTTGGTGACTGAGCTGAAAAAGATGAAATATTTTAACAAGCAAAAACCTCAGCTTTTCGAGAGCCTCGAAGATATTTTGAAGGCGATACGGAATACTGAATACAAAATACTAAATACAAAAAAGCACAATGTGCTTTTTTCGCCCGGCGCGGCGAGTTTCGAGAAATTCAAAAACGAATTCGACCGGGGCGAGAAATTCAATCGGTGCGTGAAGAAATGCCTATAGGCTAAAAAAGCGAGCGGCAAACTCCTAATCCGCCGCTTTTACTTTTAATTTTTTGGACTTGGCCCGGTTCAGTTTGGGCATCTTTATCGTTAAAATTCCGTTTTTAAGCGAAGCCGTCGAATCGTCCGGATCGACTTCCTGAGGCAGTATTATGGATCTCGAAAAATTTCCCCAGAATAATTCCTGATAGAAGTAGTTTTTATCTTCTATTTTCTCGGACTTTTTTCTCCCTCCTTTTATCGTCACCGACTCGGTGGTGATATTTACTTCCAAGTCGTCGTCATCGACTCCGGCCACGGTCGATTGGACCACTATGTAATCGCCGTCGTCGTACACGTCCACCGTTAAAGTCCCTTCTTCATCGTCGCTGGCCGCCAATTTGTTCCTTCTGTCTTCCTTATCCTCCTCGTCGTTTTTTTCTTCTATCTTTATGGGTACCGGTTCGTTTTTGGCTTTGGCCAGTTCCACAAAAATATCGTTGTTTTTTTCTTCGTCCATACGTACATTATACAACAAAAGAAACAACAAGTAATCGGCCGTGCCGGATCCGCGATTAATTATTGCTTACCCGTCTTTTTATCTTTTCGAAGTCGGCGAGCACCAGAAAAGCTATGACGACCAGGAAGAACGTCGGGTAAAAAATATCGCTGGCCTGGAATTTTATCACGGTGAAGTTGAATATCGAGTGGATCGCGATGGCCAAAAGAAGACCCACAAAAACCTTTCCTTTCTGTTTTTTAAACCGGTCCAAGGCCCAATAATAGCCGACTACACCCGAAGCTAAGGCGTGGAGGAGAGTTGCTCCTATGAAACGGAGCGCCACGGCGTTCAACGTATCAATCACGCTCGTGAGATTCATGACGTCCAGCCCGCCCCTTACCACGAAAAAATTTTCCACGGTGGCGAAGCCGAGGGAGGCAACTATCATGTAGATCATGGCATCCACCGGCTCGTCGAAATACTTGCTCTTTTCGTTGGGCAAATAAGCGGCCGCGAACTTGAACACTTCCTCTATCAGAGCGACGCCGAAAACGAAGAGGATCATGCTGTGAAGCGGTGAAACGGCTATTTTTTGGAAGAGCAGTTCCAAGAGCAGGACCGGAACGCTCACGAGCATCCCGGAGAGAAACGTAAAAACCAACATCTTCTTCGGTTCTTTGTTGGCATCTTCTTTAAGGAAGAATATCAGCCAGATTATGGCCGGCAGGGCGGCGAGTATGACTACTATTAGGACATTAAGAAAGGCGTTTACCATTGAATGACGATGAGGTCTTTTTCATTCTCCTTTTTGGCGTTCTGGTAGATTTCTTCGGTTATAAAAGGCATGAAAGGATGAAGCATTTTGAGTGATTCCATGAGCGTATTCCGCAGGATTATTTGCGTGGTTTCTTTGGTTTCATCTTCGCCCAGCTGTTTTTTCGATTCTTCCAGGTACGTGTCGCAGAAATCATGCCAGAAAAAATCATAGAGGTCATGCAGCGCCTTCGCGAATTCGAATTTTTCTATGAATCTTTCGGTATCCTTCTTGGTTTTCGCGAGTTTGCTGAGAATTTCTTTGTCGGCTGTCGTTTGGAATTTGGATTTTGGAATTTGTTTAGAAATTTGCAATTTGTCATTTGAAATTGAGATTTGTTGCAAGACAAATCTTGATGCATTCCAAATCTTGTTGCAAAATTTTCTGCCGGCTATGACGGCCGCTTCATCCCAGTGAATGTCTTGGCCCGTCGCTTGCCACACGACGGCGAAGCGCGTCGCGTCGGCGCCGTACTGGTCGACGTATTTCAGGGGGTCGATGCCGGTTCCCAAGCTCTTTGACATCCGCTTGCCGTCTTTCGTGAGGATGGTTCCGTGGATTAAGACATCCTTGAAAGGAACTTTCTTCATGAATTCCAGTCCGGAAAAGATCATCCGCGCGACCCAGAGGTTGATGATGTCGCGGGCTGTGATGAGCGTATTGCCCGGATAATATTTTTTCTTATCGCTTTTGGAAAGTCCGGCGAACGGCCAGAGGGCCGATGAGAACCAGGTGTCCAACACATCGGTCGACTGAACCATGTCGCAGTTTTTGCAAAATGGACACGCCGCCGGTTTTTTCACGGACACCACGAAATCTTCGGCCGATGAATTTTTATTGGAAATTGGAAATTGAGAATTGGAAATTCCTGTTTGGTTTTTACAAAACCAAACAGGCAACTGGTGTCCCCACCAGAGCTGGCGTGAGATTGTCCAGTCGCGGATATTTTCAAGCCAGTTGAAGTAGATCGTTTGGAAATTTTTCGGCTGAATCCTGACTTTTTCAGATTTTACGGCTTTTAAGGCGTTCTTGGCGAGCGCGTCCATTTTAAGGAACCACTGCAGCGATGGGATTGGTTCGATGATGTGATCGCAGCGATAACACGTCATGACGTTGTGCGAATAAGGTTCCTCTTTCTCGAGGAATCCGTTGGTTCTAAGTTTTTCAACGATCGCTTTCCGCGCCTCATCTGTTTTGAGCCCGGCGTATGACCCCGCATTCGCGTTCATTTTCCCACGCTCGTCGATGACCTGGATCGTCGGAAGCTTGTGCCGCTCGCCGATCTCAAAGTCCAGGATGTCGTGGGCTGGCGTGACCTTCACGGCGCCCGTTCCGAAGCTCGGATCGATCTTCAGGTCTTCGACGATCGGTATCTCGCGATCCGTCAAAGGAAGTTTTACTGTCTTTCCGACGAGTTCGGAGTATCGTTTGTCTTTCGGGTTCACTGCCACGGCCGTATCGCCGAGCATCGTTTCGGGTCTCGTCGTGGCAACAACAAGGTAATTTGAAATTTGAAATTTGAAATTTGAAATTGGGTATTTTATATACCAGAGCATCCCTTTTTCTTCCCGATATTCCAGTTCCAATTCCGATAAACTCGTGCCGCATCGCGGACACCAGTTGACGGTTCGGGATCCGCGGTAGATCAAGCCTTTATCGTAGTAATGGATAAAAGCAGCCATGACGTCTTTCGCATATGCTTCATCCATGGTGAACCTGAGACGCGACCAGTCGGCCGAAGCGCCCAGCTTCTTTAATTGATCTATGATAATGCCGCCGTATTCCTCTTTCCATTGCCAGACGCGCTCTATGAATTTCTCGCGGCCCAGTTCGAAGCGCGAGATGCCCTCTTTGCGGAGCTCCTTCTCCACCTTGTACTGTGTCGCTATGCCGGCATGGTCGGTTCCGGGAAGCCACAATGTCCGATAGCCCCGCATCCGATGGTAGCGCACAACGATGTCCTGGAGCGTGTTATCGAGCGCGTGCCCCATATGGAGCGTCCCCGTCACGTTCGGGAGGGGCATATAGACGACGTAATTTCTAATTTTTAATTTTGAATTTTTATTGACCGGAAGATTATCCGGGTTGAAATAGCCGGAGTCGAGCCATTTTTGGTATATCTCCGGCTCAACCAGCTTCGGATCGTACGGTTTCGAAAAATCAGCATGAGCCATATTAAAATCAATTATGGCTTAAATACAGCGGTTTTTGTAGTATTGACTATTCAGTTATATTATGCTATAATGTGCTTAGAAAATTAAGAACCAAATACTGGAATTTCTCCTTAATGATTTGATCGCTCATTGAGGTTTTGAGGTCTGCCTTCATGGCTTCAATGAGCGACCAAATTCGCTTGAGTTTTTAATGACCTGTGGCGCAATTCTATTGTGCCACGAGGGATGGATTCAAATTAACAAA
>CAYQPG010000007.1:0-12303 GCA_964419525.1 uncultured Candidatus Saccharibacteria bacterium
TATCGGCAGCGGCCATGGCCGTCGCCGGACCGGCGAACGGAGGTGGAGCGGCCGCCGAGGAAAAGACATCCTGGGGCGTGATGCTCAAGGCTGCCGGCGACCAGAAGATCAGCGTCATCAAGATCCTCCGGGAAGCGACCGGATTGGGGCTCAAGGAAGCCAAGGATATAGCCGACGCAGCTCCAAAATTGGTCAAGGAAGGATTAAAGAAGGAAGAAGCCGAGGAACTCAAGAAAAAACTCGAGGAAGCCGGCGCCACCGCGGAATTGCAATAAGTCCACGCGGACTAAAACAGCATCGCTTGAAAGCGATGCTGTTTTAGTTTAATTTAAAGATATCGGGCGTTTAGTTCAGTGGTAGAATGTTGCATTTTCACCCCGTTAGATTTATGCGCGATTAGCTCAATGGTAGAGCGCTTCGTTCACATCGAAGAGGTCACAGGTTCGATCCCTGTATCGCGCACAGAAAATCTAACGGGGCAGGCATTGCAAAGATCGCTGGTTCGATCCCAGCAACGCCCACCGATGGATAATTTTTGCACCATATATTTGGTCAGACACGGCGAATCGGAAGGTAACGTCGGCAGGACAGTTGGAGGAAATCCGCCTTTGACCGAGAACGGCAAGTCGCAAGCGACCGAAACGGCAAGGAAATTAAAAGACATCCATTTCGATGCCGTTTTCTCTTCGAGTCTCATAAGAGCCAAGCAAACGGCTGAAATAATAGCCGCCGAGAAAGAGCTGGCGATTGAAACGCGCGACATAATAAAAGAGAGATATTACGGCAAGTTAGAGGGCAGCGACGTCGACAAGCTCGACGAGAAGATCAAAGAAGCCAGGGCTGGTTTGGAAAAATTACTAGACAAAGCCAAGCTCCGCAACGTCTACCCCGAAGGCATGGAAAACAACGAAAATATTGCCAGCCGCATGATAACATTTCTTAGAGAAATTGCCGCAGCTTATCCCGGGAAGACGGTTCTGGTCGTAAGCCATGGCGGGATCATAAGGGCTTTCCTGGTTCATCTTGGTTTCGGAACGTATGAGAACTTCAAGCCGATGGACATTGGAAACGCCGCCTTCGTGAAACTCTCGACCGACGGCGTCGAATTCAATATATTGGAAACCGATGGAATTAAAAAACCCACCGAACAGGGATAAGGCCTGGGATCTCCTCGCTGAATACACGAAAAGCGGGAGTTTAAGGACGCACGCGCTGGCCGTCGAAGCGGCCATGCGCGCCTACGCTTCAAAGTACTGTGAAGACGAAGAAAAGTGGGGAATGTGCGGACTGCTCCATGATTTCGATTACGAAAAATATCCAACCAAGGAAGGACACCCCTGGGCCGGCTCTAAGATCCTGAAGGAAAAAGGCTATCCCGATGACGTCATAGAGGCAATCCTCGGACACGCGGATTATACCGGAGTCCCCAGGAGGAGTCTTATGGCCAAATGTCTCTTCGCCGTGGACGAGCTTTCCGGTTTTCTGGTTGCTCTCGCCAAAGTGCGTCCCGGCAAATTTGAGAGCATGACGCCGGATTCGGTCGAGAGAAACCTAAAGAAGAAAGGATTCGCGGAAAAAATAAGCCGCGACGACATCGACCGTGGCATCCGGGAACTCGGAGCGGACAGAGTTGAACACTTCAACCTCGCAATACAGGCCCTGAAAAACGCATCCAAAGAATTAGGGTTTTAAAGATGCTAAAATAAAGAAAAGGTCGTTAAAGAGGGGAAAACACATGGTTAAAGAAGTAATAAAAGGAGACGGTTCACGCGAGCCCTTTGACGCGGGGAAAATCATGAGGTCCATAGAAACAGCCGCACGCGAGGCCGGCCTCGACGAGATAAGGATCCAGGAACTGGTAAAGCAAGCGGGCGGCGCGGCTATGCAGCTTGCCGATGTCAAAGAAACCATATCGACGGCGGCACTGAAGGACAAGATATTGAACGAACTGGACAAGCTCGAACCCGCGGTATCAGGAGCTTGGCGTCGCTACGACGAATCCAAGAACAAATAAGGGGAGGAGAATAGCACGGATCAGCTGACTAGCGCAATCAGCGGTAACGGGAGTTATAATGTATCCATGCAATTAAAAGACAAGATCGTTCTCGTAACCGGGTCGTCGAGCGGCATCGGCCAAGCGATAGCTGTATTGTTTGCCAAGAAGGGTGCCGTGGTACTGGTCCATTTCCACAAAAACGAAGCCGGCGCGAAAAAGACGCTGAAAGAGATAGAAAAATATTCCAAGGGATACGCGTACAAGGCCGATCTTATGAACTTAAAGAGCGTGCAAGCGCTGTTCAAAAAGATCAAGAAAGAGACCGGGAAGGTGGATGTTCTGGTCAATAACGCCGGAGACGCGAAACCGGGCGGCGTTTTCAATGAAAAGATATGGAGGGACCAGTATGAGAACATCTTCATGAGCTCTGTCAGGACAACCAACGAGTTCCTGGGAATGAGTTCGAAAGCGCAGAGAAAGATCATAAACATTTCGTCGATCTACGGCAGTCTCAACCTCGGCAATCCCGAATTCATGCAATACTCCGCGATGAAGGCGGCGGTGAGCAATTTCACGGCCAATCTTGCGAAGAAATTGGGCAATAATGTGCTCGTGAACGCCGTCGCCCCCGGATTCACTTGGACGCCGGCCTGGGAAGGAACACCCCGAAAAGAAAAACTGGCGTACGGAAACGCCAACAAGATCAAGCGATTCATCAAACCGGAAGAGATCGCTCAAGCGGTCATCATGCTCGCGGAGAACGACGCCATAACGGGACAGGTAATAACGGTCGACGGCGGACTCGGATTGCAGAATTTACTTTCCCATGAATAAACGAGCGATCATCGTTCACGGATGGGACGGAACACCTGAAACCGCGTGGTTCCCGTGGCTGAAGAAAGAGTTAGAAAGCAAGGGATTTAAAGTCACTGTTCCGCAGCTTCCCGATCCGGGAACTCCGCGAATAGAGAATTGGGTGCCGAAACTCGCTGAGGTTGTAGGAACACCTGACGAGAACACCTATTTCGTCGGCCACAGCATGGGGAACCAGGCTATCGCGCGATATCTCGAATCGCTCCCGGAAGGGACGAGAGTCGGCGGCGCGGTATTCGTCGCCGGTTTTTTCAAACACATCACGAACACCGACAACAACGCGAGCGAGACGGAGACGAGAAAGCATTGGCTCGAAGCAAAACTCGATTTGAAAAAAGTCAGATCACACCTTCCCAAAAGCATAGCCATATTTTCTGACGACGATCCCTTTGTGCCCTTGGACAATCAGAATGACTTCCGGGATAAACTCGGATCGAAAATCATCATCGAGCACGCGAAGAGTCATTTCAGCAAAGGCATGCTCGAACTCCCGTCGGCCCTTGAAGCGGTATTGAGTTTGCAGTAAATGGAAAGAATAATTAGTTTCCAAAGCGGTGGAAAGATAGCGGGTAACTTGGAAATGCCAGACAACGTTAAAAATCCTCCCGCCATAATCCTTGTTCACGGGTTCACCGGCTTTAAAGACAACTATCTCTTCGTCCGTTTCTCAAGGGAGATGTGCAAGGCGGGATTCGCCGTTCTTCGTTTCAATTTCTACGGCACCGACAGCAGTGAAGGCGAATTTACCGATACGAGCATTAAAGAAGACATAAGCGACATTAAAGCTGCCATCGATTTTTTTGAAGCTCAACCGATCGACAAAAACAGGATCGGCCTTGTCGGCCACAGCATGGGCGGAATGGTTTCAATACTGACGAACAATGAAAGAGTGAGATCCCTGGTGCTATGGGCGCCATCGGTCAATCTGTATCGCGATCTGTCCAATGTTTTCGGAAAGGATATCGTGAATGAGATAGAAAAAAGAGGCAACGCTTCGCTCCCAAAAGAAGAATGGGGATACGGCTGGAAGGTGGGCAAAAAATTTTGGGACGAGATAAAAGAAATTGGCGATGTAAGCGAAAGAATAAAAGAAGTAAGCGTGCCCCTCCTCATCGTCCAGGGCGACAAAGACTCGATTGTGCCGTTCTCAAGCTCCGAGAAACTGTATTCTCTGGCCAACAAACCAAAAGTTCTTAAAAAGATCAATGGCGCCAATCATGATTTTGTGAACTTCGAAGAAAAAATAATTGAAACTACCAAAGCGTTCTTCTTGAGCAGTCTTAAGTGAACACCTGGTTCCGAGAAATGCACCATCTCTCGGTAAATCAAAGTGGGGAATGGGGGAAAGTCAACCTGTTGATAACTTCCACCCCAAACAATAGATAAAATCTACGCAATCCGCCCCAGAGGCGGTTTTTTAATATTGGGAGTGGTGGTATAATGGTACATAAGAGTGGTGAGAAGTGGATAAATCTGTGGACAACTTACCAATCTGGGGATAACTAGCTCTTTGTAAACTTTCCTTCGTTAAAAGCTTCGAGCGTCAAAACAAAGCTCTTTCGCACGCTCTTCGCCACCCAACTCGCCTTACGGCGGGGGACTTGGCTCAGAACGCGGCTCAATCGCAGGTTTTAAGACGTTCTACAGCAAATCACTCAGGAAAGTTTAGCAAAGAGCCTACCATAAATTAATCATGATACTGGGAGAATACAAACATAGCTTGGATATCAAAGGTCGCGTGGCTGTACCGGCCAAGTTCAGGGAAAAAATAGAGGCCGGAGCCATAATCACCAGAGGCTTGGACAAATGCTTGTTCATGTTCGGCGCAAAGGAATGGGAGACGCTCGTGCAAAAATTGATGTCGCTGCCATTGGCTCAATCGAACTCAAGAGCGTTCGTACGGTTGATGCTCGCGGGAGCATCGGATGTGACTTTTGATAATCAGGGGAGAATCTTAATCCCCGAATATCTCCGAAAATACGCCGGATTCAAAAAACAGGTCGTTCTGACCGGCCTCTTCAACAGGATAGAGATCTGGGATTCGGAGAATTGGGAGGCGTACAAAACCAAAACCGAATCTTCATCTGACGAAATAGCCGAAAAATTGGGAGAGTTAGGCATCTAATGCACGTTCCGGTTCTTTTAAAAGAAGCAATAGCGATCTTGAATCCGAAAGAAGGAGAATTCTTCATCGACGGAGCCTTCGGCGAAGGGGGACACGCGCGGGAAATTGCAAAACGAATTGCGCCAGGCGGAGTGCTCCTGGGAATTGATTGGGACAAGGAGATTTTGGAGAAGAATGCCAAAATCCAAATGCCAAATGTCAAAATCATTCTGGAACACGGTAATTATGCCGAGCTGCCGAAAATACTGGAAAAACTCAAGTTGCCCAAGGCCGACGGAATGATGCTCGATTTAGGGTTCTCATCATGGCACATTGACGGATCTAAAAGGGGTTTCAGCTTCAGGGAAAACGAGCCGCTCGACATGAGATACGACACCGAGAAAAACGATCTGACGGCTTATGAGGTGGTAAACTCCTCGAACGAGAACGACCTGGCGGATATCATCTACCGCTACGGCGAAGAAAGAAATTCCAGGCGCATCGCGAAAAGGATCGTGGAGGAAAGAAGAAAAAGGAAGATAGAAACGGCCCACGAACTTTCGGAAATAGTGAATTCAGCCTTTCATTTCAAAAATCAGAGGATAAGCCCGGCTACCAGAACTTTCCAAGCCATAAGGATCTACGTGAACGGCGAGTTGGAAAACGTAGGAAAGCTGCTTTCGGAGATAAAAGACATCGTAAAGCCCGGCGGACGGATGGCGGTAATAACCTTCCACTCGCTGGAGGACAGGATCGTGAAAGATGTCTTCAAGTCGCTTCAAAAAAACGAAGAAATTTATTTTTTAAACAAGAAAGTCATAAAACCGGGACGGGAAGAAACGGCGAGAAATCCCAAAAGCCGCTCGGCTAAACTAAGAGCCATAAAAATAAAATGACAATAATAAAACCTTCAGCTTATACACAGAACGCGCGCTTCATAATATTCCTGCTTTCCTTTATACTTATCTCTGGTATCTCGTATATTTTCGCTTACAACGCTTTGGTAAATACCAGATATCAAGCATCGAATCTAAAGAACCAAATATCGCAAGCTGATACCTACAACACGGAACTGAAAAGCAAAATCTTCAAGATGACTGATCCGACGACGCTCGACGCCCTTGCGACAAAATATAATTTGGTTCTGGAAACTAGGCCAGAATATCTTGCCGAACATCAATGGGTGTCAGATTTATCGTATTAACAACGCTATTCGGGATAATATTCGGATTCCTGGGGTTAAACTTATACAATATTCAGATAAACAAAGGTTCCTACTACCTGGAGAAGGTCCAGGCCAGAACGGCCAACGCCGCGGAACTGGAACTGACGCGAGGAGAGATACTCGTCACTGACCGGTATGGCAATTCCATACCCGTCGCTTTAAATAAAGATTACCCGGTAATCTACGCCGTCCCCAAGGAAGTGACCGATCCGCAAAAAGAAGCGGAAGCTTTGGCGCCCATAGTCGGAGCAAGCTCGACGACGCTCGCCAAGGTCCTGAACAACCCGAAAAGTCTCTTCAGGATACTCGTGGAAAAGGCCTCCACCGACCAGATAAACGCCGTAACCTCGCTTAACCTGGACGGCATCTACACCGATTCCAAACAATACCGCTACTATCCATTCGACTCGTTTGCCTCCCAAGTCATAGGTTTCGTCGGAATGAACTCCAACACAACCCAACCGATCGGTCTCTACGGAATAGAGAAATACTACGACAAACAGCTCGCGACCGGTACGAACGAGCAATTAACCATAGACAGAATACTCCAGGCCCAATCGGAGGACATGCTCCAATTGCTCATAAAAGAACAAGACGCTTCCGGAGGAACGATAATCATCGAAAACCCGATTACCGGCGCCATACTCGCGATGACCAACTATCCGACCTTCGATCCCAACAACTACAGCAAATACGGCGTGAGCGTTTTCATGAATCCGGCCATACAATACACGTACGAGCCGGGATCCGTATTCAAGGCCGTGACTATGTCAGCCGGCATAGACCAAAACATCATCACGCCGACCTCGACTTACGATGATAAAGGTTACGTGGTGATGAACGGCAAAACGATATACAACTGGGATCACAGAGGCCGCGGACCCAAGACCACCATGATAAGAGTGCTGGAAGATTCTCTGAACACCGGCGCCGTCTGGGCCGAGGGACAGATGGGTCGGACGGTTTTCTACGACTACGTCAAGAAATTCGGCCTCGGGAGCCTCACCGGCATAGATCTGCCGAACGAGGTCTCGGGAAGCATAGCCAACCTGGAAGAGAAGGGTGCGCAGGAGATCAACTTCGCTTCGGCCGCCTTCGGGCAGGGGATATCCGTCACTCCGCTCCAAATGATAAACGCCTATGCGACCATAGCGAACGGCGGGCTTCTCATGAGGCCTTACATTAATGAAGACATGAAACCTTACGTCATAAGGAGGGTGATAAGCGAGAATACGGCTCAAAAAGTCATAAGCATGCTCGTTAAGGCCGTCAATTACAACAAGGTCGCAGTAGTGCCTCAGTTCAACATAGCCGGGAAAACAGGCACCGCCCAGATACCTGACTTGGTGCACGGCGGTTACACCGACCAGTACATGGACACGTTCATAGGCATAGCTCCGGCCTCCGATCCAAAATTCGTCATACTGGTCAAACTGGACAGGCCGAAGACGTATTTAGCCGGAGAATCGGTGGTCCCCGCTTTCAGAAAACTGGCCAGCTTCGCACTGAATTATTACAACGTGACGCCGGACGACCCGGCCAACTTAAGACCGACGCAATAACAATGAAAAATATATTTTTAAAAACTCTGGGTTTCTGCCTCAAAAGAACGGCTAAACTCATAATACTTAAATATAAACCGAGTATCGTCGGCGTAACCGGCAACGTCGGCAAAACCTCGACCAAAACGGCCGTGACGCAAGTACTCGGCTCCGAAAGGAGAGTTAGGACGGCCTCGAAAAACTTCAACAATGAATTGGGGCTTCCAGTAACCATAATAGGAGATTTTAAGGATACGGGCGGAATGGCCTTCTGGTTAAAGGTACTCGCCAAGGGAATAGCGCAACTCGTCGTAAGGAACGGGAGATACCCCGAAATGCTGGTCCTGGAATACGGCGTTGACCGGCCCGGCGACATGAACTATCTCCTGGAAATAGCGAGACCGGAAGTGGGCATAATAACCGCCATTGGCGACATCCCAGTGCACATAGAATTCTTTGACAGCCCCGAAGGCATAGCCAGGGAAAAATCCAAATTGATAGCTCAACTGCCGTCCACCGGCTTCGCCATCCTGAACGCCGACGACGGCCATTTGGAGTTCTTTAAGGAACAGACGAGAAGCCATATCCTGACCTACGGTTTCAACAAGAACGCCGACATTAAAATAACGGGTTTTTCCGACAACGTCGACCCGGAAAAAGGCACTGGATTCGTCTCTTTCAAAATAAACTACGGCGGAAGCATGGTACCGGTCAGGATTGAAGGCGTAGTCGGCAAATCGGCCGCTTACGCCGCCGGCGCTGCCGCCGCCGCGGGGCTCATGTTCGGGATGAACCTTCTTAAGATCGCTGAAGCTCTCGGTAAATACCAAAACCCGGCTGGACGCGAAAGAATCATAAAAGGCATCCGGGACACCGTCATCATTGACGATTCGTACAACGCTTCACCGAAAGCCATGGAAGAGGCCTTGGAAACGCTCAAAGGACTAAAAGCCAAAAGAAAAATAGCGGCCCTGGGAGACATGCTGGAACTCGGGAAATACACGATGGAGGCGCACCGAAAAATAGGAAAATTAGCGCCGAAATCAGCCAACCTCCTCATAACCGTCGGTACGAGAGCGAAATTCATAGCCGAAGAAGCCTTGAAAAGCGGCCTCGCCAAAAAGAACGTAATGGCTTTCGAAAATATCGATGACGCCGCCAAAATCCTGGCCGACATCATCAAGAAAGGGGACGTAATATTGGTGAAAGGCTCTCAATCGGTAAGGATGGAAAAAATCATAAAACAAATAATGGCCAATCCGTTGAACGCCAAAGACACAATGGTCAGGCAATCGGACTCCTGGCTTGCCAAGCCAGGACTCTACGAATAAGATAATAACGAGGCCCTATCGTCTAGTGGCTAGGACAGCGCCCTCTTTCATCCCGCACCTAATCTGGATCATAAATGGCCTCGTCGTCTAGCCCGGTCAGGACATCGCCCTCTCACGGCGGTAACATGGGTTCGAATCCCATCGAGGCTACGGAAAAAAACAATCCAGATTAGGTGCGGGACACGGCGGCGGTAAACAGGGGTTCGACTCCCCTTGGGGCTACCAGCAAAAATACCTGGCCTTCGGCCAGATATTTTTGGTTCATATCCGGGGAGTCGAACGGGAAGGGGGTCGGGGAAACGGGAGTTTCCCCGTAGCGGAGCTCACGAACCGCTGGGTTCGTGGGAGCGGCTTGCTGTAGAGCGAGCCGCGACGTGAGATTCCCCTTGGGGCTACAAGAACTTCGCCGGCACTTCTTGCTCAGGCTGTCTCCGGGGCGACCTGCCTGCGCCATGCCTGCGCATGCAGGAGGCAGGCGCCCAAGCCTTATCCTTCGGAAGGAGTATCTGGCTTGTTTTTCGATTATGACGTTCGCCTCCCCTCGGAATTCTATGTATAATGTACGTATGTTTCGGAAGAAATCAGTCGGTTTGCTCATGGGGATAAGCGTCCTTTTCTTGCTTATAACATTGGGTCTCATGGTGCCCAAAATAGGCGCCCTGACCTATCCTTCGATCATCCATTTCGACAAATGGAGCGGCGTTAATTTCTTGGGCGACCAATCGGACTTTCTTGGGATCATCTTCACGGGATTAGTCTTCATGTGCGTTAATGTCTTTTTAAGTTCGCGACTTTTCCGGAAGGACAGATTCGCAGCTTACGTCTTCCTCGCATCCAATATCTTGATCTCCATACTGCTTTTGATATTCTCGGCGACCGTCGTAGGAAACAATTAGTAACTCGTAAGCAGTAATTAGTAACTAGAATATGATAACTACCATCCTCATCCTTCTCATTGTTCTGACGCTCGGGCTCCTTACGGCAGTCTTTCTTCTCATGCGCAAATTCGAGAAACCCAAGGAGAACGGCGAGGGACTAACGCTGCTCCAAAACCAGATGAACGAAATCACGCGGACATTGGACAGCAAACTCGCCGAATCGACGCGGGCGATGCAAAACCAATTCGGCCAAAGCGCGAAAATCATCCGGGACGTGACGGAACGGCTGACGAAGCTCGACGAAACCAACAAGCAGGTCGTGAATTTCGCCGACCAGCTCCAATCGCTCCAGGACATCCTGAAGAATCCGAAGCAACGGGGAGTGCTCGGCGAATATTACCTCGAGACGCTCTTAAAGAACATATTGCCGCCGGACATCTACCAAATGCAGTATCCGTTCAAGAACGGTGAGATCGTCGACGCGGTTGTTTTTGTCGGCAAGAAGCCGAACGAAAAAATCATCCCGATCGATTCCAAATTCTCGCTCGAGAATTACAATCGACTGACGGAAACAAAGGATCCGTCGGAAAAAGAGCGCCTGGAAAAACTTTTCGTGAGCGATTTGAAGCAACGGATCGTGGAAACTTCCAAGTACATACGGCCGGAGGAAGGAACGACCGATTTTGCGTTCATGTTCATACCCCACGAAGCCATCTATTACGACCTTCTGATAAACAAAGTTGGCGCGGTTACCGAAGACACGGAAAACCTAATCCAGCGGGCGGCCGGAAAGTACAAGGTCATCATCGTTTCGCCCACGTCGTTCCTGGCCTATCTTCAGACCGTTCTCCAAGGCCTCCGAGCCTTGAAGATAGAGGAATCGGCCAAGGAAATACGGAAGCGGGTAGATGAGCTCGGGAAACACCTCGGAAGCTATGACGCTTATTTCAAGAAACTTGGCGCTCACCTAGGCACCACCGTCAACATGTATAACAGCGCCTCGAAAGAATTGGGAAAGATAGACAAAGACGTCCTCCGCATCACGGGCGAAGGCACCGGAATAGAACCGCTTGCGGTGGAATCTCCGGATCAGGAAGAATAATATGACCATGGATCAAAAGCTCCTTCTTGACCAAAAATGGAAAAAGCTCGTCAAGCTGGCCAGCTCTTTCCGGTTCGTGCCTTTCCTTAATTTCGTCATCGTGACGGGCTCCATGGCCGTGGGGAACGTCAAAGAAGGCTCCGATTTCGACCTCCTGATCTCGGTCAAGAAAGGGAGAATGTTCACCGCGCGATACGCCGTCAATCTCGTCTTCTCGCTCCTCGGGAAAAGGAGGCCGGACGATTTCGAGGAAACCAAAAAAGACAAGCTTTGCCTTAATCATTTCGTGACCGAAGCGACTTGGAAGATAAAACCCATCAACCCGTACAGCGCGACCATCTACAAAAATTGGGTGCCGCTTTGGGGGAATAGGACCAAGATAGAAAAATTCCTGACCTTGAATTCCGATTATGATCCAAACATGAGGATGCATGTCCACGATTTGAGATTCAACGACGGAAATGAGAGCCGCTTCGCGAAAATTCTGGAGAAATTCCTTTCCGGCGGCCTGGGGGATTTCTTGGAAAATAAGATCACAAGTGTTATAGCTAAAAGAAGACTCAAAAGGTACTTGGACGGCAAGCAGGGAAGCGGCCGATTCGTATTGAGCGACAATGAACTGGAGTTCCATTCCAACCCCAAATCTTAAACAAAGATAAAAATGCTGGCATTCATATCGAATTTAGTAATAGAAATAATAAAGTACCTGGGATATCCGGGGATATTCATACTTATGACCTTGGAAAGCGTGAATGTTCCCATACCCTCCGAGGTTATAATGCCTTTCTCTGGATTTCTGGCGCTCCAAGGCGTCCTAAATTTCTGGATCGTCGCCCTGATGGGAACGCTGGGAAACATGGCTGGAGCTTACTTGTCTTACTTCTTTGCCGAATGGATATTGGAAATAAGGAACAAATACAGATTTTTAAGTTTAATACTTTCCCAAAAGCACATTGAAAAAACCGATCTGTGGTTCAAAAAATACGGCTCTTATTCGATATTCTTCGGAAGGGTGATACCCGTCGTGAGGACATTCATATCGCTGCCGGCCGGCATAGGCAAAATGAACATAGTCAAATTCACGTATCTCACGTTCCTAGGCTCGTTCTTGTGGGCGGTGTTTCTTACGTACGTCGGCTTCTTCTTGGGCAATAATTGGACGATTATACAGGATTATTTCAAACAGATGGATTACGTAATCGCCGTCATTATCGCCGCCGCTTTTCTCTACTGGCTCCTAATCCACCGGAGGA
>CAYQPG010000007.1:12403-17231 GCA_964419525.1 uncultured Candidatus Saccharibacteria bacterium
ATCGCCGTCATTATCGCCGCCGCTTTTCTCTACTGGCTCCTAATCCACCGGAGGAAAAAACATGCCTAACCCATTCGAGCGACGCCATCCTCCGAAGAAGACTTTTTTCTTGAGACGCATAAATCCCCGAGCAATGAGGAAGGAATGAGCACAATATCGCTGTTTGAGTCCCGCAAGGTCGAGTTCGATATTGTGCGGCTTTATTCCGACGAGGAGCGAGGAGGATTTATTCGAAAGAAAAACTCGTCGATGAGGAGGATGGCGTCGCGAGAGACCCTTGCATTTTTCGAAAACCGTGGTATGATACACTGCGTGTGAGTGTTAGATTGTCCTTGTCCTCAAGAGGAAACTCGCGGGGAAAGCCAAGGAGAGTCCTTCCAAATTCTCCAGCCAGTCCATTGGACTGGCTGGAGTTTTTCTTGTACTCTTAAAGAAGGCGCAAAAGAAGTGGGACTGCCTGAGCGGCCACGGTTGCGCACTCACACAACAACAAAATTTGGAGGTCACCACCGCGGCCGCTCAGGCGGCCTCGACTTTATTAAACATAAAAAAATGGCATTACTAACCAGTCTTTTCGGCGACAAGAACATCGATCGCTACCAGAAGAAAGTGTCGGAAATAAACGCCCTGGAACCCGACATCGAGAAGCTGAGCGACGAAGAACTTAAAAACGAAACATTAAAACTGAAAAACGAAATAAGAGACGGTAAGGAATTGGATGAAGTTCTACCGCGCTCTTTCGCCCTGACGAGAGAAGCCGCCAAAAGGACGCTCAAGCAGCGGCACTTCGACGTCCAGCTCATGGGCGGCATGGCCCTCCATGAGGGCAAGATCGCCGAAATGAGGACCGGCGAAGGCAAGACCTTGGCCGCCACCCTCCCGGCCGCCTTGAACGCCATATCCGGCAAAGGAGTCCACGTCATAACGGTCAACGACTACTTGGCCAAAAGAGACTCGGTTTGGATGGGCCAGATCTATGACGCCCTGGGCCTAACCATAGCCTGTATTGTTCACGACACATCGTATATTTACGACCCGCTGTTCGTCGGAGAGACCGAGCTGGACAAAGAAAGGGACACGACCGGCAGTTTCAAAATTGAAGAAAAATTCCTGAGACCGGTCTCCAGAAAAGAGGCTTACGCCGCGGATATCGTCTACGGAACGAACCATGAATTCGGCTTCGACTACCTGAGAGACAACCTGGCTTTGAGGGTCGAGGACAGGGCGCAAAGGGATTTTTACTACACGATTATAGACGAAATCGACAGCATTTTAATAGACGAGGCGAGGACACCTTTGATCATCGCCGGACCGGACCAGGAATCGAGCGAGTACTACAAGGTCTTCGCCCGCATCATCGAAAATCTGAACGAAGAAGAGGATTACCTCGTTGACGAAAAACTCAGGACCGTCTCCATTACTGAACCGGGCATAGAGAAAGTCGAGAAGCTCTCGAACGTGGAAAATATATACGCCCCCGAGAACTTGCGCTTGGTCCATTTCTTACAGGAAAGCCTGAAGGCCAAAGCCCTCTTCAAGCGCGACAAGGATTACATCGTGAAGAACGGCGAAGTCATAATAGTCGACGAGTTCACGGGCAGAATGCTTCTCGGACGGAGATATTCCGGCGGCCTCCATCAAGCCATCGAGGCCAAGGAGGGGGTGAACGTGCGGCAGGAAGACAGAACTTACGCGCAAGTCACCATTCAAAACTACTTCCGCCTCTACAAAAAGATAGGCGGCATGACCGGCACCGCCCAAACCTCGGCCGAGGAATTCCACAAAGTCTACAAATTGGACGTCGTGACCATACCGACCAATAAAAAAATGGTAAGGGAAGATCTGCCCGATTTGATCTATAAAACCAAGAAGGCCAAATACGAAGCGGTCGTCAAATACATAAAAGAACAAAGGGAAAAGGGCAGGCCGATACTCGTCGGCACAACCTCCATAGAGAATAACGAAATAATTTCATCTCAACTGTCGAAAGCCGGGATACCGCACGAGGTCTTGAACGCCAAGAATCATGAACGCGAAGGAGCCATAATCGCCCAAGCCGGACGGCAGGGGGCGGTAACGGTCGCCACCAATATGGCCGGCCGCGGCGTCGACATAATACTGGGAGGCAATCCGCCTGACGAAAACGAAGCCGGGAAAATAAAAGAAGCTGATGGACTTCTGGTCGTCGGAACGGAGAGGCATGAAGCGAGAAGGATCGATAACCAGCTCCGCGGACGCGCCGGTCGTCAAGGCGACCCGGGATCCACTCAATTTTTCCTGTCGCTCGAGGACGATCTTATGAGAATCTTCGGCGGTGATCGCATAAAACATCTGATGGAAACGCTCAATTTCCCGGAGGATATGCCCATACAGTCTAAGACGGTGGCTAAAGCCATAAACCAAGCGCAGGTCAAAGTGGAAGGCGCTAACTTCGACATCAGGGAACATCTTTTGGATTTCGATGACGTACTGAACAAACAGAGGATCGCCGTCTACACCAAGCGCTCGAGAATTCTCGAGGCCGGCGAAAAGAACGAGGTGCTTCCCATCGTAAGGGAAATGGTCCGAAATTTCACGACCGCCGCCGTAGGATCGCTTAAAAATCAAATAGAGCAGAACCCGAGCCAACGGGAAGAGATGGAAAAACAGATAAGCATGCTGGAGGCAAAACCGGCACAGATACCGGAAAGCATCGGCCAGTCAAAATCCATCCTCATCGCCCAGCAGATAGTAAGGATCATGGATACCCTGTGGGTGGACCACCTGGAACAACTGGACAGACTGAGGGAATCGGTGAACATCAGGGCTTACGGCCAGCATGACCCGCTCGTCGAATACCGGAGGGAGGCGCATATACTCTATCAACAATTGAATGGAGCGATCGAATCATTGGTATACAACATAATCTTCCAGATCCTGGAAATGGATCTCAGCAAGATGACGATCGCGGAACAACCCAAACAGCCAACACCGCCTCCGCCGGAATATAAGAACATCGGCAGGAACGATCCCTGCTGGTGCGGAGCGAAGAAGCCGGATGGCACTCCAGTGAAATACAAACACTGCCACGGACGAAACGCATAATCAAAAAACGAGCGACAGCGAAGTCCCGTGGCGAAATTCCACTTCACCACGGGATGCCACGGGAAATAAGGGGATGTATAATAAGACCATGAAGTACGATAAACTGGTCCGCGACAAGATCCCCGAATACATAAAAGGGAAAGGCGGAACGCCGATAACCCATGTCGCCGACGACGAAGAATACTGGGAAAAAATATTCAGTAGTTATTACAAATTAAAGAAAGAGCATGTTCTTACGCTGGTTGATATATTTAAAAATCCGGAGAATTATCCCGACGACCGCAACGAAAATGAAACCCTGAAAGATATGTTTATAAGGGAAATCAAGAAAGAATATGAAAGGAACAATCAAAAGCAAGCAGAGCATTGAAAAGCTCCACCATATGAGCTGCGGCAAGTGCGGGAAATGGTGGACGATCGGGGATGCGCCAGCTAAGAAATCAAAGTGGTACTGCCCGTGGTGCGGAACCGAAAATCGATACAAAAGAGATTATGGAAAATAACAACCAATACCTTCACGAAGTGGCCATCACGGCCATAATATCCAAAGACGGCAAGTACTTGATAACTAGGAGATCAAAGGGTAAAAAGCGCTTCCCTGGAATGTGGACTGTGCCCGGCGGAAAACTCGAAACCAAAGACTATTTGGCGTTACCCAAGGACACCGAATTTTACTGGTACAATGTTCTGGAGCGCACCTTGAAGCGCGAAGTCGCCGAAGAAACGGGACTGAACATTAAGAACGTAGAATATGTGACGAGCCTGGCCACCATCCATGGCGACGGCAGCCCGCCCCTCGTTATTTCATGTTCAGCCGACTACGACGGAGGAGAAATAAAGCTACAGGAAGAAGAAAACGATTCTCATGCCTGGGTATCGATAGATGAAGCCAAAGGATATGAGCTCATAGACGGCATATACGATGAGCTCGTCATGGCCGACAAGGAGCGTCGCGGCGAGAAAACCGAATAGCGCCGATCCGAAGAGATAAAAAACCACGACTAAAATGGAAGAAAAAGAAGTTAAGTTCCTCGACATAGACAAGGGCGAACTGGAAAAAAAGCTTTCGGCGGTCGGAGCAAAAAAAGTAGGGGGCTATTCGTACCGAAGGCGCGTTTTCGACTATCCGGATTGGCGACTTGATAAAAAGGGGGCGTGGCTCAGATTGCGCGATGAAGGTGATCAAGTGACACTCTCCTACAAACAAAGATTGGGAATGAAATCGAACGGAGAAAACGACGATGGCATGAAAGAAATAGAGGTCAACGTCAGCGATTTCGATAAAACGGCGACACTCATTCTGAAACTGGGATTTGTCGAGAAACACTACGTGGAAAATAAAAGAACGCGCTGGAAGAGGGGCAACGTTGAATTCGACATAGACACGTACCCAGCCCTCGAACCGTACCTGGAAATAGAAGCACCGACATGGGAGGAAGTTGATGAAGCGATAAAATATTTGGGACTTAATCCGGAAGAAAAGAAAATATTTTCCGCCAATCAAGTCTATCTGATGAAAGGAATAAAAGTCGCAGATTACACCCGTCTGGCCTTTGACGGACTCATTAAGAGGGGGGGACTATAATCAGATTATGGGCAACGTACCGCCGCTTTCCAATGAAGCCCTAGAATTGAAGCCTGGCATCTACGAACATTTCAAGCCGGAACATCACCGTTATCGGGTTTTGGGTGTCGCGCGCCACAGCGAAACGATGGAAGAAATGGTGGTCTACCAAGCGTTGTA
>CAYQPG010000008.1:0-16494 GCA_964419525.1 uncultured Candidatus Saccharibacteria bacterium
CCGCGACAGGTATTTCAGGAAGACTGATCTGTGCAATCAGGGTGCAAATTCAAGTGGGCTTCATGTCTGAGAAGGCGAGGACCTGTTTCCAATTTGAATCTATCGGCTTTTCCACTATAATAATCACCATCGCTTCAATGCCATGGAAAACAACTCCATAACGAGATATTCCTGGCTTTTCGCCGTAATTTTCACCACCGCGGCGGCGTTTTTGGCCATCCCGGCAGCCCAGGCGGCAAATAGCACTATGACGGCGACTTCGACGCTCGACTCGCTCCAAAACCAGATCAACCTGAGCGACCAGCAAATCGCTAATTTGAACCAGCAAATCGCTGCTTACCAGACCGAGCTCCAGAAAATCGGCGCAGACAAAAAAACCCTCCAGCAGGCGATCAACGCCCTCGACCTGAGACGTAACGAAGTGGAAGCGCAGGCTAACGCAACCCAATACCAGATCAAGGTCACTAAACTCCAAATCCAGCAATCCGGAGCCGAAATCGTAAGCGCGAAACAAGAAATCGCTACCGATCAGGCGGCGGTCGACGAAAGCCTCCAGCTCCTCGAAACATCAGACGACCAACCGCTCCTCGTGCGACTTCTTTCATCGGGTAACATTGCGGAGGCATGGGACAATGCCAACAATGTACTGCAGCTTCAGGGCAACATTCAAAATAACATCCAAACACTCCAGAAGCAGGAAGAAAAACTGGCAAGCTTAGAAACCGCCTCGAAACAAAAACAAGTCACTCTCGCGTCGCAGCAGCAATCGCTCGCATCGCAGCAGCAATCGCTCATAGTGACGGAGCAATCAAAAGCCCAGCTTCTCAGCGAAACCAACGCGCAACAATCGAACTATGAAAAATTGCTTGCGGCGGCGGAAGCGGAGATTCACGGTTTCTCTACGTTTGCCGAGAACGCCGGCGGTTCAAAACTCCTCCAGAACCAAACCGTTTGCGATACCTGGGGATGCTACTATAACCAGCGTGACGCAGCCTGGGGCAGCGATCCGCTTGACGGCACAAAATATAATCTGGCAAGCGACGGCTGTCTCGTCACGTCCATGGCAATGGTCATGACGCACTACGGCTATAACAACGTGACGCCGATAACCATCAACGTGAATCCGGATAATTTCGCCACGTACTATCCGGCGTCGCTCTTGACCACCATCCACGTGGACAAAATGACCGTGAGCCGGGTAAGAACGAACATCGATGCGGCGCTCTCGACGGGCAACCCGGTGATCGTGGGGCTCAGGGCCTACGGCGGCACGCACTTCGTCGTCCTCGTGAGCGGCAAGAGAGGAAATTACGTTATGAAAGATCCTTACGTCCCGTACGGCAACGACATCACCTTCAGCTCCAAATACTCGATGCGGGAAATCTTCTCCGTCGCGAAGGTGGAAATCGCCAAAGCCTGAAATCCGACCTCATAAAAAAGGTAAAGGCGAACTATAAAAGCTCGTCCGTGTGGTTTGCGATCGTGCCCGCGCCCATCATAACCACCACGAATTTGGAGGAGGGGAGTGGTGCCATTATTTCCCCGAAAACGCCAGGCAATTTCTTATAATCGCGGCAGAAGGTCACGGCAAGATCCTTGTTTAAATGCTTTATTTTTTTCGTCAGACTTTCGGAAGTGTAGGCCTTGTTTACCTTATCGCGACCGGCTACTTTGTACGTCGGCATAAGGATAAGATAATCAGCTTTGTTAAAAGCGGTCGAAAATTCTTTAAAGAGGTTTTGGAGACGCTTGGCTTGGTGCGGTTCAAAGACGCAAATTATCTTATGATTCGGGAATTTTTCCCGGAAAGCGGAAAGTGTCGCATCTATTTCCGTCGGGTGATGAGCATAGTCGTCGTAGACGGGAATCTTGGCTTTGGTCCGCCATTTCACTGAGCCGATCCTCAGCTTCTTGACGTTTAAGTTGCCGCGATATTCGAATCGGCGCCAGGCGCCTTTGTAACCGTGGAGCGCCGAGAGAATGATTTTCTCATCTATGCCAAGCTCCTTGGCGAGCACGAGGACGGAAAGCGCGTTTATTAAATTGTGTTCACCGGGAATGGAAAGAGACTTTTTAAGTTTCGATCTCAAATCCGGCCGGTCGGCAAGCGAATACCAAATGACGTTGGTTGATTTTTCCTTGGCGACGCTCTCTATGTCCTTCTTCAAGTTTAAGAGGTTCTTATTGTCCTTGTTCACCAGTACCGTCCCGCCGAATTTCATGTTGGAGATGAACTTCAAAAAAGTTTTTTCGACGTTCTCGAAATTCTTGTAGAAATCCAAGTGTTCCTTATCGATGTTTGTAATGATGGTGAAGGTAGGGGAGTAATTCAAAAAGGCCGCTTTCCATTCATCGGCCTCGAGGACCAGATAATCTTTCCGGCCCAACCGGAAATTCGTGTCGCCGAATTCCTTAAGTTTGGTACCCACGATGACCGTCGGATCGAACCCCGCTTTTATGAGAACAAGCGACAAAAGGGAAGTAGTCGTGCTTTTGCCGTGGGCCCCGGCGACGGCGAAGGTTTCATAACCCTTGGTCAGTTCACCCACGGCCTCCGGGTAGGAATAGACGGGAAGACCTCGTTTCTTGGCCTCCATTAATTCGGGATTGCCGGCCGGGATGGCATTATTGTATATAACCAGACCCACTTTGGACTCCAGATTGGCCTTTTTATGGCCTATTTTGACCTTTATGCCATCTTTCTTAAGTCCTTGGGTTATTTTACTTTCGGCCATATCCGAGCCAAAAACAGCCCAATTTTGAGCCTTAAACCAGCGGGCGAGGGAGCTCATTCCGATACCTCCGATGCCTATGAAATAAACGCTTTTTTCATTTATATGGTCAAACATAAAATAGGGGTCAAGGAACGGGGGTTTAGGGCTTAAGAACACAAACCCAACTTGTCTAAAGAATACTCCGATAGGGACTAAAATTCCAGAGTTGCCACTCCATGACATTTGTTTTATGATTTTTTCAGAACCAAAAAAGGAGAAGACGAGATGGCAACGGAATTCACTTTATATTTTGTGGAAACGATGGATGGCGGAGAGGTATCGCCGGTTCAAAGCGAGAAGTTTGAGGCCGACGACATAAACGACGCGATCTATCAGTCAAAAAACAAACTCATCTCGAGCAGGGGCAAGATTTTCTATCCCTTGCGCCTCGAATCGAGGAGCGCAACCGTCGTTTTCACCCATCAACTTCCAGAACAGATAAAGAGAGTATGCGAGGAACACTTCCAACATCTGGACCAACCCAAGGGTCAAACCAACTGAAGCACAAAAAGCATGGAGACTGAATGCCCACATTCAAGGTCACTTTAGCCGAATTGGTACCGGATGAAAAAGAGAAAAGCGGTTACTCCTATTTCATTGAGGAAGAAAAATTGATCGCCGATAGGCCGGGAGACGTGACAGCTTACGCCAGAGGATTGAGGATCGACGGAACAGCCAACGGGTTCGGCCGTTACGTGCTGTACGCCGAGGAGATCGCAAATAACAAGAATGGCGGAAACAAGATCACGATCAATTTCTACGAAGAGTTGCCCGAAGTCGCGAAAGACATTTACAACATGAGCGTCATAGAAACGCGGTAATTCTTTCGAAGAGATGTAGACGGGGCGGGGAGGCGGCAGACAGATTAGTTTGCCGCCTTATTTATTTGCTTACTATCTGTCGCACAATATACCTTTTGTGACAGATATGGGGGTGTGAATAAACTGTTAAACAAAAAGAGCCGTGGTAAAACACGACTCTTCGTTGGTTAAAAAATCTTCACCGATTCAGTAATTGATAAAATTCAGTATAAGGGACGCGACAAACAAGAATATGAAGATCATTCCTATCAGCGTGACAAAAATGGTCCTCCAGACGTCTTTCAGCGCGTAACTCACCGGGACCTTGCCACCCTTGTCGGCCATCTCGGCCATTTTCTTCATGCGCTGAATATGACTCCAAACGGCGTACAAAGAAAACCCTGCCATTCCGATAAGCCAGATAACGGTGTGCGTTTCTATGAACTGCATTTCTTCCTCCTTATTTTTATTTTTATGTGTAAAAACCTATTATATAATGACACTAATCAATACATAGTGTCAATAATAAAATCGTTACTTTTTACAGATGCGAGACAAGATCCTTCAAGAGACCTATCAAGAATTGCCAGATCCAGATCACGATGTTCAGTATGGCCTTGACGATGTCATTCAAGCTTATGCCGACATGCGAAGAGACCCAGTTGTTGGCACTCTGCCAAATGCTTCCCAGATCGCCGGAAACGCCACTTTGGCCGAGCTGGCCGAGATTTATATCGATACCGCCGTTCGAGCCGCTTGTTAAATTGGCGTTCGGGGCGTCTATTTTGACCTTCTGCACCAAATTGACGAGATCGTTCACCGGCCCCGGGAGGCTCTGTTGTATCTTAGAAAGGTCGACGCTCTGGGCGCCGGCCGCGAACGGCACCATCATGAAAATCATCGAAAAGATTAAATAACTCTTTTTCATTTTAATAAACCCTCTTAAATCCGGCGTCCGGCAAATAGACCATCGGGTCCACGGTGACGCCAACCGGTATCAATCCGCGAGCCGGAGATACCGATACGAACTTGAGTTTCGGTCTCCAGAAAACTCCGAAGTGGACATGAGGCCCGAAGGCGTAACCCGTATCCCCCGAATACCCGATAAGCTGGCCTCTCTTTATTATATCACCCGCCTTAACAACTTGGCGGGAAAGGTGCCCATAAAGCGTCGCCAGATTATCATCGTGACCCACGACGATATATTTGCCGTACAAATAATGCTGCCACTTGGCCGATCCGGTATCGTTGTTGTCCACTCTCAAGACCATTCCGTCGGCGGCGGCATAGACCGGCGTTCCTATCGGTACGCCTATGTCGACGCCGTTATGAAAATGCGATGCGTAGGCTCCTTTGGCGAACTTGGTATATCCGTACCCCTGCGTTATGATGACGTTCTCGACCGGAAACGAAAGAGTGCTGTGGACCGTCGATGGCAGGACGTTCGGATTGAAAGACGCTCTCAATTGATCTTCAATCCCCTGGATGACGTCGTTTATGGACCGCTGCTGTTCGTCCAATTGATCCATCTGCTCCTGATAATACTGCTCCTGACTCTTCGTCATCGAGAGCAGGCTGTTCTTTTCTCCGACCTGGTCCTGGAGGATGTACTGGACGTTCACTAAATTGACCTCCTGAGATTTTTGTTCGGTTTTCTTGCCGTTTATATCCGCTATCTCTTGCTTCAGCGAATCCTGAAGCGCGGTCAGTTCGGAGAGACTGTCCACCAGAGATTTATTGAGCGTGTATATGCTCGTGGCTCTGTTCACCCCGTCCGACAGGTTACTGCTTCCCAGAATCATTAGAAACGGACTCTCTTTGTCTCTCTGCTCCAGTTCCACCATAAGTTGCGCTATAACCTGCTTCCTTTGCCTTATTTTATCCTGCGCCGTCGCTATGTCATCGTTCAACGACTGAACCTCCAGGCTTATCCTCTGGGATGTCAGCTGGCTGGCCTTTATTTGCAGATTGACCTGGTCTATTTTGTAATTGAGGTTTTGAACCTCGTTGCTCAGCGTGTTCTTGGACTGCCCTATTTGATCCATCTTCTCGGTCAAGGCTTGTTTTTGGAGATCTATCTGGTTCAATTCCTGGTTCTTCTGATCTATCATCTGCTGCAAGTTTTGCGCGGTCGTCGAAGCCGTCGACGAGGACGCGGCGGGAAAAACCTGATCGGCGAGCGCCGTCCGCGCCAAAACCACCGGCAGAACGATTATGACAAACAAGATTATTGTTTTTTTGCGAACGCAAAAACGCATTGGAAAATCAATTCCCGGCGCTCAATTTTTCAAGTGCCGCTTCCACCCTCTTTATGGATTCTTCCTTGCCCAGTACGTAGAGTATCTCCACCGGTCCGGGAGACGCTTCCTCGCCCGATAATGCGACCCTCAAAGGCCACAAAACTTCTCCCCTCCCCCTCTGGCTGGCCACGGACATCACATATTTGTCGACTGTTTCCCTGGACCACAGTTCGTGATTGGGAATGGTTTTAATGACGCTTAACATGAAACTCAAGTTGTCGGATATGACGGCTTTGGCCGTTCCCTTCCATATCAAAAGCGTCGCCGGGTAATCTTTCGGTTCAAATAAGAATTCGGCGACTGATTTAAAGTCGGACAAATGCTTCAGACGTTCCTTTTCCAGGTCGACCGCTTTCGTGAACTTATCTTTGTCGCGAAGCCAGTCGGCCGGCACTTTGTCGGAAAGTTCTTTTATTAAAGTGCCCAGCGGGGCGTTCTTTATGTAATAGGAATTCAACCATTCCAACTTTTCCGGGTTGAATACTGCTCCGCCCTTCTGGACTTTTTTGAAACTGAAATCTTTTATCATCTCCTCAACCGAAACAACCTCCTTGTCCACCGTCGGATGCCAACCGAGAAGCGCCATGAAATTCAGGAAAGCTTCGGGGAGATACCCCTGCTCCCTAAAATCCTTTATGGACGCGTCCATGTATCTCTTGGAAAGTTTCTTCCTGTCGGGTCCCAATATCAGCGGCAAATGGGCGTAGATCAAGCTCGGAAAACCGAGCGCTTCTTCCATGGCCACTTGCTTCGGCGTGTTCGAAATATGGTCCTCGCCCCTTATGACGTGGGTTATTTTCATATCGTGATCATCGATCATGTTCGCGAAATTGAAGAGCGGTTCTTTCAAACCTTTGGCGATTATCACGTCGCCGATCAGGTCCAGGTCGAACGTCACCTTGCCTCTTATCAGATCGGTGAACGATACCTCATGGGAAGGCATTTTGAATCTTATGACGTGTTTTTCTTTTTTGGATCTTTCCTCGGCCGCGTTCTTCGGTATGGCGCGGCATTTGCCGCCGTACTTCGGCTGGAGGCCCTGGCTCAACTGCGCCTGCCTTTCGGCCTCGAGTTCTTCGGCCGAGCAGAAACAAAAGTAAGCTTTATTCTCGTCGATGAGGCGCTTGAGATATTTTTCGTAGACATCCAGACGCTCACTTTGCCTTACTATCTCCTCGTCCCATTCCAAGCCGAGCCAAGTAAGGCCTTCCAGTATGCTCTCCTCGTATTCTTTTTTCGATCGCTCCTTGTCGGTATCCTCTATCCTCAAGAGGAATTTACCGCCTTCATGCTTGGCGAAAAGCCAGTTGAAAAACGCGGTTCTCGCGTTCCCTAAGCTGAAATATCCCGTCGGAGACGGAGCAAACCTGACCCTGGGAGACATACCGAAACTATAAACTAAATGCGGCGTTTTGTCACTGAGATCACAAATTGAGCACGTCCTTGGCTATCGAGTCCGCGGCGTTCGGCTTGGCGAATTGAAGGGCGCCCTTGGACATTTTTTCGTAAGTCTCGGGCGACGAAAGAATGCTTTTCAACTTGGCCAGCACCACCTCGAGTTTCAAATTATTTTCCTCAAGGACGGCGGCGGCGCCCGTCTTGGAATACGAATAGGCGTTGATCTTCTGATGATCGCCGGCCGATTCCGGGAGCGGCACTAAAATGGATGGCTTGCCGAAATAGGCCGTCTCGAATATGGTCGCCGAACCGGACCTCGCGACGACGACGTCGGCGGCGGCGTATGCCATCTTCATCTCGCTCTCGTTCAAAAAACCGACGAGTTTGTATCTTGAGGAATAAACTGAGCTCATCTCATTCATCATCGACTTGGTCACGAGTATCGCCTCGTCGAAGTTCGCCGCGCCGACCTGATGATAGATCTGATACTCTTTCAGAAGCGGCTCGAAATTGTCGAATATGAATTGGTTTAATCTCTGGGAACCCAGGGATCCGCCGACGACGAAGATGACGGGAAGATCCCTTTTCAAGCCCAAGCTCTCTTTGGAGTCGTCCTTGTTCGGCCTGCCCGACATCAACGATTCCCTTATGGGATTGCCGGTCAGCGATATGCTGGACTTCGAGAAATAGGGATAGGTTTCTTCGAATGAAATGTCTATCTTCTTGGCAAACTTGCCGGACAATTTGTTGGTGAGTCCGGGAACGGCGTCAGACTCGTGTATCACGACCGGTATCATGTAGAACTTGGCCGCGATGACGACCGACAGCGCGCCGGGACCGCCTTTTGAAAAAACTATGTCGGGCATCAGAAAGTAGAGTTTGAAAAGAGCCTGCAGCAGGCTCCACAGGAACTTCGGGAAATCTATCAGATTGGACAGCGAGAAATAACGGCGCAGCTTGCTTGAAACGAGCGAGTAGGTATTGATGTCCCTCTTTATAAACTCGTCTTCGTATCTGTCCCTAGGGCCCATATAAGAAAGTTCCACGTCTTTGTCTATTTTCAAAATGGCATCGGCCACCGATATCAAAGGGTAAAGATGGCCTCCGCTGCCGCCTCCAGTCAAAAGAATTCTTTTCATGTTTTGATTTAATTATACCAATTAAAGCCGGGAATATTTCGAGACGTTGGCTATTATTCCCGACATAGTCAAAAAAACCGCGAGCGCCGTGCCGCCGTAGCTCGTGAAAGGCAGGGGAACCCCGGTGAAAGGCAGGAGTCCCGACACCGCCCCCATGTGGACGAAAGCCTGAAGGCCTATGATGGACACGAAACCCACGACCGTGAGTTCGCCGAACATATCGGGAGCGCGTTTCGCGATCTTTATCCCCCGCCAAACGAACATCAGAAAAAGAAGTATCAAGAAAACCGCTCCTGCGAAGCCGAGCTCTTCGGCTATGACGGCGAATATGGAGTCGCCTATTGGTTCCGGCAAATAATGGAGTTTGGTGGTCGATCTGCCGTAGCCGACTCCCCAAATCCCGCCGGAACCTATGGATATGAGAGACTGGTTCAGTTGGTAGGTTTTGCCTAAAGTATCGGAACTTGGGTGCAGAAAACTGAAAACCCTTTGGAAGCGATAAGGAGTTACGGCTATCAAAAGCGCTAGGCCCAGCAAGCCTATGATAATAATGAAAGCCAACGACCGGAGTTTCGCTCCGGCGATGAGGTACATTATGAGCGCTCCGCTTATGATGAGAACGGCAGTCGTCGTGGCCGGCTGCATTACGATCGGGAGGATCACCATCATAAGTATCAAAAACAGCGGGACCGTTCCTTCCTTGAAGCTTTGGCGCCTGGCCGGAGTTTTGGAAAGCCATGAAGCCAGGTAGAGCATCAAAGCTATTTTCACGAATTCCGATGGCTGAAAGCCGAAGCTGCCGAGATGCAGCCACCTGTCGGCGCCGTACGCCTGATAGCCAAGCGGCGTGAAAACGAGAAGCAGAAAAACTATGCCGGTTATCAAAAGGTACAGGCTTATCTTTTGCCATTTCTTGTAATCGAGGAAATAACCCAGGAAGAATCCAGCTATGCCCGGCAAAAGACCGAAAAGTATCTGGTGTTCCAAATAATAGAAGCTGTTGCCGAACTGCATCTTCGCGAGATCCGATGACGCGCTCGAAAGCATCACGAGCCCGAAGACGACGAGCGACGTCAAAAGGAATATGAAAACGTAGTCGGGGCTGGAATTCTTGGATAGACTCTTCGTCATTTTTCGAATTGGTTTTTAAGGACCATTCCGGCCATCTGCGGCTTCGGCAAGCCCTTCTCGAGGACCGTGAGGCCATTCACGAAAACGTAGTAGGGCTTATTGTCCTTGAACACGACTATGTCGGCGAAGTAACCTTCTTTGAGCGATCCACGCTGCGCGATGCCGTATTTTTTGGCCGGAAGGCCCGTCAATTTCTCGATAAGTTTTTCCGACGAGATTATTTTGCCGAAGATGGGGCTCTCTTCCATTTCCGAATGATGGTAGCTTAAAGTGATCATCGAGTGATCACTCTTCAAAAGACTCTCCAGAGCTTCGGCATCGACGCAACCGCAGAAAATATTGGCCTTCATCTTGGAGAGAACCGCGAGCTTAAGAACGGCTTCTCCGTTCGTCAGCCCCTCTGAAGAAGCAAAGTCGGCCATTTTCTTGCCCTCCAAAAATCCCAACGGTCTGGGCGCTTCGGCTATGGTCAAATTCTCGTAATTCAGCCGGTCGAGATCCGCCAACAGCCTTTCCCGAATGTGCGGAGCTTGTATCGTTTCTTCCAGTTCCTTGAGAGACCTGCCTTTCACCCAGCGCGGCAGAAGGTCGTAAACGGGCATCATGACGACTGGGTGCGGGAAAACGTCGAAATGCACGTTCTTCTCCGAAGCGGTCTTTTCTATTTCCGAAACGGCCTCGAGGTACTTGTCTTTGACGTCCATCATCGGCTGGAAGTGATCTATCTCGGTATTCACGTTGTGAGCCTCGGACAGGAACAGTATCTCTTCCATGGATTTGACGATCTCGTTCTCGTCCCTCAGATGGAAAGCGAAGACGCTTTTGAAACGGCCGGTGGCGTTCATCACCTTGAACACCTCGTCAGTGGAAACGCCGTTCAGGTACGGCTCAGAAAAATCGAAAGCGGCCCCCAGCGCGCCTTCTTTCAAACTTTCCGAAAGCGCGCGGCCCAGACTTTCGATCTCTCCCATCGTGAGATCCCTTCCATAACCTTCGGTAAAGGCGCTCCGGAGCGTCGCGTATCCAGTGAGCGTCCCGAAGTTGACCCCCACTCCCCTTTTCTCGAGCGTTGAAAGAAACTCTCTCATCGACTGCCAATCGGCGTTGGGCAAGTAAGAAAATGCCGACTTAAGGAACGGAGCCGATTTCGCGAAGATCGGCGCCGGCGACACGCCATTCGAGCCGCCAACGACGGTCGTTATGCCTTTTTTTACAAGACCCACGGAATAAACGTCGTCGAAAAGACCTCCCCGGCCTCCGGCGTCGAAGTTAACCTCGATGAAACCCGGCGTCACAGCCATGCCCTTGACGTCTATGATATCGCCGGAATTTTTCTTGGTGGCTTTCAAAAATCCGATTATCCTGCCGTTCTTGACCAGAATGTCGGTCTCGACCGGCTCCGAACCGTCGCCTTTATGGACCAAGCCATTTTTCAATATGAACTCATTCATCTTTTTATTAGGCGAACTTAGCCAGGAAAAAAACGACGAGGCCCAACGTCGTCGTTACGGCGCTTATTATCCAAAACCTCATAGTTATCTGACTCTCCGGCCAACCCAGTCCCTGAAAATGATGATGTATGGGCGTCGAAAGGAAGATTTTCTTCTTCCTTATTTTTTTGCTCAAGACCTGGATTATGACCGAGCCCGATTCTACGACCAATATGAAAGCGAAGAACGGGAGAAAAAGGGCGGTATCTGTCATGAGAGCTATCACGCCAAGGGTTATTCCCAAAGACATCGAGCCGGTGTCGCCCATGAAGAACTTCGCCGGATGAATATTGAACCAGAGAAAAGCGAGGAGCGCTCCTAGTATGGCCGCTATCATGGCCGCTAAGTCGTACTTATGGAGCACGAAAGCCACGATGTCCAAAGCCCCGAAAGCGAACAGGAAAACTCCGCCGGCCAGCCCGTCCAAACCATCCGTCTCGTTGGCTGAGAAGGCCGTGCCCACGATGACGAAGATGAAGAAAGGTATGTACCACCAGCCGATATCAAGCGAACCAATGAACGGAAAATAAATCGTTTGCCATCCCAGGCGGAAATAAAACCACCACGCTCCCAAAAGGGACACCGCGAAATAAAGCATCAGTTTGTGCCTCATCTTCAATCCGCCGCCGTGCGGGCCTATGCCTTTGATGCCCATCATGTCGTCGAAAAGCCCGACCAGGGCGGCGAAGGCCATGGCGAAGAGAGGCACGTATGTCTCCGCGCGGTTGACGAAATTCATGTAATTGGCGAAACCGTCGAACAAATTCCCAAGCACCAAAAAAATAAGGGCTAACCCTATGACGGTCGCCCAGATGATGATGCCGCCCATCGTGGGCGTCGAGGATTTATCCTTGTGAAACTGATAGAAGACCGGGGCGGTTTTTTCGTCCCTGATGTTCGCCTTCCTGAGATTGAACTTTTCCAGGAACGACAAGACGACGGGGGTTATGAGGAGCGCCGTCACGAAAGAAAGCGCGAAAAGTATCAGAACCCTTGTGGCGGAAAATATCGTCATGTAAAGGATTTAATATCTAATAATTATATCACCGAATCGGCCGGACATTAACCGAACTTGTAAGCCTTCGAGACCCAATTGAGCAGCGTATCCAGGTCCTTGAAGCGATCGTCGCTCCCGAGTATCACGACCACTATCCTCTGCCCATTGAAATCGAGTATCGTCGCCAAGTTTTCTTTGGCGGCCGGCGTCGTGCCGGTCTTTCCGCCCAAGAAATCGGCGTGAGAGGATATCGGATCGATGTTTGAAACCAGATTTATCCTCGAAGAATTGAGCGGCTGGACGGAGAGCGTCGTGAGCCTCGTCCAGGTCAATATCTCCGGATCCTTTTCAAGTATGTATTTCAGGAGCAGATAAAGGTCACTCGCCGTCCCCTCGTTCGCGTCGTCGAGGCCCGACGGTTCGTAGATGACGGTCTGGGTCATGCCGATCTGGGCCATCTTTTCCTTGGCCAATTTCAGGAATTTGTCGGCTCCCATGTATTCCTCAAAGGCCGCGGCGGCGCGGTTGGACGATTCCATGAGCATGATCTTCAGGAGATCCTCCGAATTGTAGATCTCTCCGGCCCGGAGATCGCCCGCCTGCCCCTCGACTGTCATGGTCGTGGTCGTTATCGGAATGCTCTTGTCGAGACCCACGTTCTCCACGACTATCGTGGCGGTCAAAAGCTTCGTGAGCGACGCCAAATGCCACATCTTATAGGCGTTGTATCGATAGAAAGAAAAGTTATTGTCGAGCGATTCCACGAGGACGCCCTCGGCTGAAACGCTGGGATCGAGGACGCTCCAATTCCTGACCGGCATCTTCGCGAGCTGCGAGTTGTATGCTTCTATGGACGACGAAGACGAACTGGAATCCGCGGCCGACGTCGAGGCGGAAGGGACCGGCCCGGAACCGCCGAGATTAAAGACTGGCAGGACAAACTTTATGAAAGCGATCCCGGCGATTATCAAGATCGCGAAAACGATTATTTTTCTTTTCATGATATTTCTTGCTGTTCCTCTCCATTGCCATTGCTGTTGTTGTTAACCTCCTCCGGTTCGAAATTCTCGAATTTCTTCAATATGTTCTTGTATTTCTGGTACTCCGGCAGGTTTTCAACGCTCGCGATCCCCATGTGTTTCAGGAAATCGAAGCTGACGCTGTACTCGTAGACGTTCTTCTTGCCGGATTGCAGGTTCCTCGTCGCGAGCCCCCTTATGAGGAGGTTCCTCAAAATGAACGTTGAGTTGACGCCTCTTATGTAGTCTATGACCGCTCTTGTGACCGGCTGAAGATAAGCGATGATCGCTACGGTCTCGAGGGCCGCCGGCGTCAGTTCTTCCTTGAACTCTTCTTCTATCAGCTTCTTGGATATCCAGCCGAGGGACGGCTTGGTGGCTAATTCCACTTCCTCTTCGTTCTTCAATATAAAAAGCCCGGCCTCCTCGTTGGAGCTGAGGTTGGACGCCAATTTCTCGACGAGCGATTTGACCTCATCGTCCTTCATGTCCAGAAACTTGGCGATTTTCCTGACGCTGACCGGTTCCCCATAATAAAAAAGGAATGCCTCTATCGCCGCTATTTTTTCTTCTTCTTTATTCATAAATTCAAATTTTTCCCATCTAAAGACGCAAGCATGATATTTTGAGGGAACTCTCGCAGGCGGGAAAAGCTCGGTTCCACCGCAGGCGGATTTTCCCGCCGAGAGCGTAGGTTGCATTCCGCCGCCGGAGCGGAATGACAACCGGTCCCGAAAAACATTATGCTCGCGTCGCTGCTCATATCTTAGTCACCATTATATCCGAAAATCTCCCTTCCTGCTCGACGTTTATCAATTGCCCTTTTATCAAATGCAGTATGGCGAGGAAAAGCACCACGACCTCTTTCTTGTTCCCGCCGTGCAGCTCCTTGAAGTTAACTGGATCTTGGGTCAGCCGGCTAAAGACTTCTTCAATCTTCTTTTTGAGGTTTATTATCTCGTTCTTTACCTTTATGACCGGCTTCATGAACTTTTCGATCTCCCCGAGCACCCGCTTCAGGGCCGATTCCAGGTCGGAAGTCTTGCAGGACTTGGGCGGATAAAAAGACTGGGCGGCGCCTTTGAAGAATTCTCTCGTCATCATAAGCTCATCCTCGCGCCACATTTCCTTCACATACACCTTGGCCTGCCTGAATTCCTGATAGACCTTCAGCCTCATCTCGAGGGAATGGATGTCCTCTTCCTCTTCTTCCGACAAGACCAAAGACGGCAGTATGAACTTGGATTTTATGAGGAGCAATTTGGAGGCCACCGACAAAAAATCGGCTATCAAGCCGTTCCCGGCGCCTTCCTTTTCCAGCTTCTCGAGGTAGTCGAAGAATCCGCCCGTCACTTCAGCCAGATTGACGACCGTTATCTCGAGTTTTTTATCCTCTATAAGCTCAAGAAGTTTCTCTATCGGTCCCTTGTAGTAATCAAAGCTCAATTCGTACATAGAAAGATCGCAACCGCAATACCATGATATAATAAAAGAAAAAATTATGAAAACCGACCGGAACGTCAAAAATGTCTCTCCGGAATTCATCCTGCGGCTCGGCATCGGCTTCGCTTTCGTCTACGCGGGAGCGAACGTCCTCCTCTACCCCGATATGTGGATCGGGTTCGTGCCTCGGTGGATCGGCGCCGTAATGCCCATACAAACGTTTCTTCTCGTATACTCGGTATTCGAGATGATCCTGGGTCTCGCCGTATTCTCCGGCCGATCCATTGCGGCCATTTCGATGGTCGCCTTCTGGAATCTCATGTTCGTGCTTATATTTTACGGCATCGATCAGACGACCTTCGCCGCTTTCAGCGTCGCCCTGGCCTCCCTCGCACTTTTCTTCATGTCTTTTAAAGAAAAAGAAGTAAAATAAAACAAGCAGAATTATCCTTCCGTTCATTAAGGTTTTCGAGCGTTAAAACCCAACAAAATTCACTCACGGAAAATTCTGCTTATTGTCGGCTTACAGTAAGTCAATATTAAAGAGGTGCTTAGTTAATCCATGAAAGGCGAGCCAAACGCTCCTTGCGAAGGCTAAGACTTGGGCGTCGCCCCGGAGACAGCCTGAGCGGGAGTGTTTGGTGAGACCCCTACCCGTGCCTTATTTCCATCACATCGCCGTCCTGGACGACGTAGTCCTTCCCCTCTAAGCGAAGCCAGCCTTTCTGCTTGGCCTGCGACCAGCCGCCGGCCTCTATTAGCTTCTGCCAATTGACCACTTCGGCCCGGATGAACTTGTTCTCGAAATCGGTATGGATGACGCCCGCCGCCTGCGGCGCTTTCATCCCCTTCTCTATGGTCCAGGCCCGGGTTTCATCCTCGCCGGTCGTAAAGAAACTTATCAAGTTCAAAATCGCGTAGGCCGATTTTATGAGGTCGGGTACGGCGTTCGTGTCATTCAAGTCGGCTATCAGGTATTCGAATCCCATCTTCCTTATCTTCTCTTTGACATCCTCCTTCACGTCTTCCGATCTTCCGTTCATGAGGAACATCTGGGATTTCGCCGTTAAAAGCTGAAGCTCTTCAATTATCTTTTCATGTTTCAATGAAACCAAGAGTTCCCCTTTCCCGAGTATCTCCTTGGTTTTTTTCAAAACCTCCAGGTTGACTTTGACTTGCTTGTCGCCGCCCCGCGCGTCCGCTTCAAGTTTGCTCATTCTTTTCTCGACGGTATCCAGATCCTTGAATATGAGTTCCGACTCGATGGTATCTATGTCGCGCGACGGGTTGACGTTCCCCTCCACGTGGACTATGTCGCCATTCTCGAAGCACCGGACGATGTGGACTACCGCCTGGACGTTCCTGATATGCGACAAGAACTGGTTCCCCAGCCCTTCGCCTTTGTATGCGCCCCTCACGAGGCCGGCGATGTCGTAGAATTCGACGACGGCCGGGATGCGCTTCTTGGAGCGCGTGAGATCGGCCAGCTTGTCCACCCGTTCGTCGGGAACGGCGACAACGCCCACGTTCGGGTCGATCGTCGCGAACGGATAGTTCGCGATCGTGACTTCCTGGCTTGTGATAATCTTGAAGAGCGTACTCTTCCCGACGTTGGGCAAGCCCACGATGCCAATTTCTAATCTCATATCGTTATTACTATCCTTCTTTTTGGGTCGAAATTCAAGCCGATAAGAAAGGGTATTGAATATGCCAACGCCATTTTGGTTCACGAGAGTCTACCGATAATCGCCGGATTATTCCACGACGACGGAATGATCATCAGTTTCTTCAAGCGCTTGGTTGTCGGTTATCGGCACTACCGCATACGGTAGTTTCTTCTTGAATTCCTCAATGATGCTCGCCTCTTTTTTGTCGTAGTGGGGCGTCACCACCTTGTCGGTCAGATTCAATCCCGCCATATCCTTCAGGCCGGACTCGTTCTCGTCGAAAGGACCGGCAATGGAAATATCCGGCCCGGCAATAACGCTCCCCGCGCTCACGCC
>CAYQPG010000009.1:0-15866 GCA_964419525.1 uncultured Candidatus Saccharibacteria bacterium
CGCCGCACGGCGCGGTGGAAACGCCGGCCTATGTCATGGTTGGCACGAACGCCGCGGTCCGGACACTTTCGCCCGAGGACATAAAAAAGACCGAAACACAGCTCGTGATCGTTAACACGTATCACATGTGGAAGGATTTGGGCGACAAGCTTGAAACGTTCGGTGGATTGCACGAAAAGATGAAATGGGGCGGGCCTCTCATGACCGACAGTGGGGGATTCCAGGTTTTCAGTTTCGGTTTCGGAAGGGAGCATCAAATTGGGAAAATTAAAAACATGACTCCGGAATTGGCGTTGTCTCGAGGAAGCTCTCGCAGGCGAGCAAGCTTGGTCCCCGAAGGGGTCGCGAGCCGAGAGCGCAGGGCGGCACTTGCCGCTGGAACAAGTGAACGCCCGATTCCGAGAGATAATACAAATTCCGGATCTGAAAGAAATCTGACCAAAATAACTGAAGAAGGGGTTTATTTTTATGATGATAAGGAACGCTTCCTGAATCCGGAACTCTCGATGCATATCCAGGAAAAACTCGGAGCCGACATCGTTTTCGCTTTTGATGAATGCACGTCGCCTTTGAACGATTATGAATACACGAAGGATAGCATGAACAGAACTCACCGGTGGGCTCTGCGGTCGCTCGCGGCGAAAGCGGAAAGCGGCCAGGCGCTTTACGGCATCGTCCAAGGCGGCGAGTTCCGGGATCTCAGGGAAGAAAGCGCGCGGGTCATAGGCGCTATGCCGTTCCAGGGGTTCGGCATCGGCGGATCGTTCGGAAAGCTCGAAATGCTCGACGTCCTTCAATGGACGATACCCGTCTTGCCGGCCGACAAACCGCGTCATCTTTTGGGCATCGGGCGCATCGAGGATATTTTTGAAGGCGTTCTGCGGGGCATCGACACATTCGATTGCGTGATACCGACGAGAGAAGCCAGACACGGATCACTCTGGACGAAATCCGGCCGGTTCGACGTTAGAAAGGGAAGGTATGCCGATGACGTGGAAAAAATAGAGGACGACTGCGTGTGCCCGGTGTGCTCATCGGGGATGAAGAGGAGCGATCTGCATAATTTGTTCAAATCCAAGGACCTCCTGGCGGGAAGATCGGCGACCATCCATAACGTCTTTTTCTTCAATAATCTCATGGAAAAGATCAGAAACTCCATAAAGGAAGGAAGGTTCGGGGAATTGAAGAAGGAAGTTCTGGCAAGAATAGCCGATAATCGGTGACCGGCGCGGGAGCTTCACTTGTTCTATAATGAAATTAATGAGGAGATCAATCTTCATCGTGACGATATTGATTGGTTCGGCGATCTTTTTTACGGCCGAGGCCGCGACGCCCAACGTCAGCTTTTCCACTCTCTATCCCTACCAGGGGGATGCCGTGCTCGTCGGCATCGATCAGGGTGGCGCTAAACCTTTGAGCGTGGATTTCGGCGGAAATGATTTCCCGGTCTTCAGTCAAGGAGATAAATACGTTTCACTCGTGGCCGTCAGGGCCACGGAAACGCCGGGCTGGGATCCAGTGAAGGTGGTTTTTTCCGGCGACCAAACGGTCACCAAGTGGATCTACGTCGTTAAAAAACAATTTCCGTTGATCGTGATGAGCATACCGAAGAGCATCGGTTTGACGTCCGGCGAGATCGTGGACAACATCCAAACGCAGACTGAAGATCTCGGAAAGATCCTCGACAAAGTCACGCCAGCCGTGTTTTTCAAGGGCAGTTTCGGTCTGCCGCTCGTCGATAACAGCGAAGTAACGACCGAATTCGGCGAGATAATGAAGATAGGCGAGAGCGAGGTAAGACACCTGGGCGTGGACTTGGCGGCCAAGAAAGGAAGCGTAATAGGGGCGATGAACGGAGGCGTGGTGCGCTACGCCGGCCTCGACGGGACATACGGTAACATGGTCGTCGTAGATCATGGAGAGGGGATATATTCCATGTATCTGCATCTGTCGAAAATCGCGGTCAAAGTGGGGGCGGCGGTCAAAAAGGGACAGCTGATAGGCCTCGTGGGCGACACGGGATATGCTACCGGTCCTCATCTGCATCTTTCCGTGAAGATCGACGGCATCTCGGTTGATCCCCTGAGTTTCGTTGGTATTTTTAAATGATGCAGTTTTATTCGAAGAGCACTGAGGAGGTTTTGAAATATTTAGGCACTACCGAAAGAGGGCTCGCCGCCGCCGATGCTTCGGACAGGCTGAACAAGGATGGTCCGAATAAGATTCCGGAAACCAAGCCAGACAAGCTGCCCGTGATATTTTTGAGGCAGTTTGCGAATTCCCTCATTTTCATATTGGCCGCGGCCGGCATTGTCCTTTTATTGCTCGGCGAAGCCGCCGATGCCGTCATAATATTCTTTGTTCTGGTCTTCAATGCCATCGTCGGCACCATACAAGAAGGTAAAGCGCAAAATACACTCTCGGCCTTGAGGAAATTCGTCAAGACCGAAGCCATCGTCCTAAGGGATGGGCGGGAGACGATAGTCCCCGACGAGGAGGTGGTCACCGGCGACATCATGATCCTAGGTCAAGGTGACAAGGTTCCGGCGGATGCGAGGATACTCGTGAGCCACGACCTGAAAGTGGACGAATCGTCTTTAACCGGCGAGCAGGTTCCCGTAGGCAAGGGCGCGGATGTCATAGACGGAAAAAACGTGCGGGTGGCCGATCAGAGGAATTCCGTTTTCAAAGGAACCTACGTGGTCGCCGGCAGCGCCCTTACGGCGGTCACGTCCGTTGGGTCGGCGACGGAAATAGGCAAGATATCTAAAAAAATAGCCGGCATCGATACCGAGATGCCGCTCAAAAAGAACATACGTTTCCTTTCCAGGCTAATTCTTATAACCGTCTCGATCATAAGCCTTGTAATTTTCGGCTATGGACTTCTTAAAGGATATTCCGCGGTCTACATGTTCAGCGTCGTGGTGTCGCTTTCCGTATCCATAATTCCCGAAGGATTGCCGATAGTAGTAACGCTGGTTCTCGCGACCGGCGTTTGGCGGATGAGCAAGCGCCAAGCCTTGGTCAAAAAACTGCAGGCCGTGGAGGCTTTGGGTCAAGCGAACGTCATCGCCGTCGATAAGACGGGAACCCTGACTAAAAACGAGATGCTGGTCAAAAAAGTTTACGTGGATGGAAAATCATTCGACGTCGGCGGCGAAGGATATGACCCTAAAGGGGAGATTATTTTGGATGGTAAAGCGGTAGACCCTTTGAGCCACGAGGAGCTGGTCCTCTCCGGCAGGATCGGAGCATTCTCCTCCGATGCCAAAACGTCTTTTAACGAGAAGGAAAAAATCTGGAAGGTTTTTGGAGATCCAACGGAAGCGGCCATAGCGGTCTTTTCCGAAAAAATAGGTTTTCATAAAGAAGACCTGGAGTCGGAATTCGCGCAGATCGGCGACCAACCGTTCGATTACAAAAGAAAATATCACGCCACGGCCAACAGGTTGCATGACGGCGTATTTATATCCTTGAGCGGGGCCCTGGAGTCATTGCTTGGAATATCAAAGAGGATATGGACGGCCGACGGAGAAAAGCCGCTGAACGAAGAGAAAAAAGCCGGCTTTGAGAAGGCTTTCCATGAATTATCGTCCCGCGGCCTGAGGGTCGTGGCTTTCGGATTCTTGAAACTTAAGGACAACGGAGAAACGGGCGACGGAGTGTTCGGGAGTCTGGAGAAGGAAGGCGGTCCGACGATAGTCGGATTATACGGCATAGAGGATTCATTGAGGCCCGAGGCCAAGGGGGCGGTCGAAGAGGCGAAAAAGGCGGGAATGAGGGTGGTGATGGTAACCGGCGACCATAAGGTGACGGCCAAGGCCATAGCTTCCGAGGTGGGCATATATAAGGAAGGGGATGAAATATTGACCGGCGATGACCTGGAGAATATGAGCGATAAGGATCTTGCGAAGAAGATAGGCGGCGTTTCGGTTTTCGCCAGATTCACTCCGGACGAGAAACTCCGGATCATACAGGCCTTCCGTTCCCGCGGCGATATAGTGGCCATGACAGGTGACGGAGTAAACGACGCGCCGTCGCTCGTTGCGGCCGATCTCGGGGTTGCCATGGGAAAAATAGGCACCGAGGTGGCCAAGGAAGCAGCCGACATAGTGGTTTTGGACGATAATTTTAAAAGTATCATATCGGCGGCCGAAGAAGGCCGGAGCATTTACATAACCATAAGGAAGGTCATTTTGTATCTCTTCTCCACGAGTTTAGGCGAGGTTTTCTCCATAACAGGAGCCTTGTTCCTTGGCTTCCCGTTGCCCGTGACGCCGGTCCAAATAATATGGTTGAATTTCGTGACTGATGGTTTCTTGGATGTATCCTTGGCCATGGAACCCAGAGAGAACGGCCTTCTCGAGAAGAAATTTCGCCACCCCAAGAAGCATCTAATCGACGGATTAATGGGGCTGAGGATGGCAATAATGTCCGTCGTTATGACCTTTGGCGTCCTGGTGCTTTTCAGGGAATATCTGCTTTTCGATGAGGCAAGGGCGCGGACGGCCGCTTTGACCGTTCTTGCCGTTTTTCAGTGGTTTAATGCCTGGAACTGCCGGTCTTCGGACAGATCGATATTCGGCAGGGGATTTTGGAGCAATAAATTCCTGATAGGCTCGACTGTCGCGATAATAGTCCTCCAGCTCTTGGCCGTTTACAATCCTTTCATGCAATCGTTCTTGGGGACGACCGCGCTCGGTCTGGGCGACTGGGTTTTGGTCGTCATGTTCGCTCTTTTGATCGTCGTCGTCGAGGAAATAAGGAAATTGGCATACCGGCTCTTTACGAGGAAAAAAGGCCAGGTGATGTCCGCTACTTCGTGAAGTAGAGGAATTCGAGGATGATGAGCACGAACCAACCGACCTGGAGTATGAACCAAGCGACTATTTCTACCCATTCGGCCCGTTCTTTCGCCGAGACTGAAAAATTTTCCACGAGCGACGAATAAATATCTTCCAGGGAATCCAACTTCTCTTTGATGGCCGCCCGCCATTCGCTTATTTTGAGTTTTTTACTGGCCAGATCGTAAAATCTCGCGGAGTACCATTCGCCGATGAGCTTAATGTCGCGTTCCAGGGATTCGAAGGCTGATATCCAAGTGAGGCGTCTTTCCAGGATGTCCTTAGCGGCGTCGGATATGGCTTTATTCGAAGAAAACCATTTTTTCGTCCCCAGGGCCTTCATTATGTCCTGGATGTTCATAAGCTGGTGATCCAGGCGCTTATCGAGGATTCGGTGTCTCAGAAGCTGGAGATTTGCGAGCATCAAGAGTTCCACCGCCAAACCGAAATCTCCTTCCGTGTCGAAAAGAAACGCGCCGTCCCAGTCGATGATCGAAAGATCGTGCTTCGCGTATTTTATCTGGGTGGAAAGCGTATATTCAACTTCTTTGGGATCGAGAGTTATGGTCTCCGATTTCAAGAGGGAAGCGATGACCGGCGCGTGCACAAGGAACTGCTCCGGATCGCCTTCGTACCCGGAGACCTCGAATATCGAATATACCTCGCTCATCTCTTCGCTTCCGCCCCATTTTTTGATGATCTTGTAACTTTCTTCGTAGAGCGCGTTCTCCCAGTCACTCGTTTGTTTTTGATCGAAAATGTCCGTCAACTCGATCACCGCTTGGACGATCAAGATATAAGGGGCATACCCCAGAACGACGAACGCCACGTTGTGCCCGTTGATCCTCTTCTTCTCTTCGCTTACAGTCACGAAATGAGGGACCGACAGCGGAAAATAGTGCGGAGAACTTTTCTGCGTCTCCGATTTGAACACCTTACCCCTCACTGCCTTCGGGACTTCCGACAGAACGAGAGTCACGAGTTGATTTTTCATTCAACCTTATTATAAACTAGAAGGGTCCTCTCTAAAAGCATCTTCAGCCGGCAACGCGACCCGAATATACTTTTGGAGAGGACTTTATTACAATGTTAAACAAAATAAGACCGAAAACGCTGCTTCTTATAATAGTTATCATTGCCGTCATTGCGGGCATATTCGACTACCAGCCTTTATGGGGGATGATATCCAACTTTCGCCCCTGGAACCTGGGGTTGGACTTGGCGGGCGGCACGGTCTTGACCTACAACATAGATCTATCCAAAGTCCCGGCATCGGACCAAGCAACGGTGGTCAACGGCCTGCGGGACGTCATCGAGAAGAGGGTGAATCTTTTTGGCGTTTCCGAGCCCAAGGTTTACACGGAACAGAGCGGGGGAGACCAGAGGTTGGTCGTCGAGTTGGCCGGCATAAAGGACGTTAATCAAGCCATCAAGGAGATCGGTGCCACTCCTTTTCTGGATTTCAGGGAGGTCAAGGAAGTGAACGCGACGTCTTCGACGTCGACCGCCCTGTCGTTCAATACGTCATCCTCGTCGACCTCAACGGCCGTCGGCAACCAGCAACTGGAGTTCATACCCACCAATCTCAACGGGCGATACGTCGTCGGCGCGCAGATGTCTTTTGATTCAGTGGGTCTACCGCAAGTGGACATAGAGTTCAATTCGGAGGGCGCCAAGATATTCGAGGAGCTGACGTCCCAAAACATAGGCAAACCGATAGCCATATTTTTGGATAACCAGCTCATAGAAATGCCGGTGGTTCAGGGAACGATCAGCGGAGGTAAGGCTGAGATAACCGGCAACTTCACGGTCCAGAGCGCTCAGACCTTGGTCGAGCGGTTCAATGCCGGAGCCTTGCCGGCGCCAATAAACCTGGTCAACGAGCAGACTATCAGTTCCGATTTCGGTCGTAACGCCCTTGATACGGCGATATTGGCCGGCATCATCGGAACCTTGGCGGTCATGGCCTTTATGCTTGTCTATTACAAGAAAATGGGCATATTCGCGTCGGCAGCCCTTCTTATATACGTGACCATAACTCTCGCGATATTCAAAATCGTGCCCGTCACGATGACCCTGTCGGGTATAGCTGGATTCATACTTTCCATCGGCATGGCCGTGGATGCCAACGTTCTTGTCTTTGAAAGGACGAAGGAAGAATTAAAAAGAGGGCTCTCCCACGCCGCGGCCGTGGAAGAAGGTTTCAAGAGGGCCTGGACGTCAATAAGGGATTCCAACATGAGTACGCTGATAACTTCGGCGGTACTTTATTATTCAACGTCCAGTTTCGTCAAAGGCTTCGCTTTGTCGCTTTTCATCGGCGTTCTGGTGAGCCTTTTCTCGGCCATAACGACCACGAGAACGCTTTTGAGGGTCTTTGACAGTCGCGATAAAAAATTGGAAACGGCAAAATGAACAAAAATATGTTGGACGTGATAGGAAAAAGGAAATACTACCTTTCGTTCGCGGCAACCATTGTCCTCGCGAGCTGGCTCTGCGTCGCGTTCATGGGATTAAAACCCGGCATTGATCTTTCCGGCGGCACCGAATGGCAGGTTTCTTTCTCCAATAAAAGCGCGACTGTCGCCGAGATTCAATCGGCCTTGAATTCAGCCGGCGTCAAAGAGTTGTCGGTCAGAGGTTTGGGCTCGGGTAGTTTCACCATAAAGACGCCGGAAATGTCGGAAACCGACCATGAAAAATACGCCGAGGTGCTGAAAACCAAAGTCGGCGATTTTCAGGAAGACAGCTTCTCAAGCATCGGTCCGGTCATCGGGGGCGAATTGGCCCACAAATCCATCGTGGCCATCATACTGGTCCTTATAGGCATATCGCTTTACATCGCTTACGCTTTCAGGAAGGTTTCCGAGCCGGTCAAATCATGGAAGTACGGCATGATCACCCTTATCACGCTGGTCCATGACGTTTCGATACCGACGGGGTTCCTCGCGCTTCTGGGATTTTTCAAAGGAGTAGAAATAGACACTAACTTCATAGTGGCCCTTCTCGTCATAATGGGTTTTTCGGTTCATGACACCATAGTTGTTTTCGACAGGATAAGGGAAAACTTGATGGTCAACAGAGGCAAGAAAATCTCGCTCGGCGATACCATAAATTACAGCGTTAAAGAGACGTTCGCAAGGTCCGTCAATACCTCTTTCACGCTCGTATTGGTCCTTGTGGCGCTTTTGGCCTTCGGTCCGTCGTCGCTTTTCTACTTTATCTTGACCATGCTCATCGGTACGGTGTTCGGCACCTATTCATCCATATTCGTGGCGAGCCCGCTCTTGTATCTTTGGCAGAAAAAAGACAGGTAGCAGTTGACTACAATTTTATATTGTGGTAAAATGATTTAACTTAAATGAAGAACATAAATTCCGTAGTAGAAGAGATACTCATAATGCTCCCTCCGAAACAGAGGCGGATAGTCAACGGCCGCTTCGGTCTCAAAGCCGGCAAGATCGAGACCCTCCAGGAAATAGGCAACGAGCTTAAAATCACGAGAGAGAGGGTAAGACAGATAGAGACGCAAGCCTTGAAAAAGATAAAGGACAAGACCGAAGAAAAAGGCAAGGATATCTTGGATTTCGCCAGAAAGCATTTGCTTTCGGCCGGCGGCGTGAAATCCGATGAAAGTTTCATAAACGACTTGATCTACGGATTGAAAATCGATCCCAAGATAAAGAACGTCAAAGAGAAGGTAAGGTTCGTGCTCCTCGTGGCCGGCGAACCGCTGTACTACAAAGAGGACGACAAGATGAATTCTTACTGGTATTCGTCGAACGAGGCCAAGAAGAAATTTTTGAATTTCATCGACGAGATGACAAAGTTCTTGAACGGCAAGGATAAGACCTCGGTTTTGACGAACAAGCTTTACATAAACCAATGCAAGGATTTGGTGTCGTGCCACCTGCTCTCGATACCGAAACATTTCGGGGTCAACATCTTCGGAGATTTCGGATTGCGTTCCTGGCCAGAGATAGAACCCAAGACGATAAGGGACAAGGTTTACCTCGTTCTCAAAAAACACGGACATCCTCTTCATTTCACGGATATCGCCAAATATTCATACAAGTACGGATTGGATAAAAAAGTGCCGCATATCCAGACCGTCCACAACGAGCTTATTAAAGACAAGAGATTCGTTTTGGTGGGTCGCGGCATGTATGCCCTGAAGGAGCACGGCTTCGAGCCCGGAACGGTGAAAGAGGTCCTGGTCAACCTCTTGAAGAAGAACGGGCCGCTTGGAACCGACAGGATAATCGAATTGGTCAACTCCCAGAGACTGGTCAAGGAGAACACCGTTCTTTTGAATTTGCAGAACAAAAGTTATTTTAAAAAACTCGGCGATGGAAGATACGGTATAAAAGAAGCCTAATCTTGTTGTATAATCTATGAGGAGTCGGCTTCTCTATGTTCAAGAACTTATCCAGCGAAATAGGATCGCTCTTAAAAGAGCTTTTTGATAAGGAGGAAACTTGGTTTCTCGTTTTTGTGGCCGGATTGACCGGTATCTTGATACTTCCCTTTATAGGCCTTTCGGCCATATCGAGGGTGATAGCCGATTTTCTGGCCTTAACCTGGTGGTTATGGCTTTTTTTGATATTATTCTTTCCCCTCCGCTCTTTATGGCTTTTCTGGAGGCAGGAGACATTCAAGAAGAAAAGGGAATTCGTGCTTTTGGAACTAAAAGTCCCGCCACTAGTCGAAAAGAGCCCTCAGGCCATGGAGCAGGTTCTTATGGAATTGGGTTCCATAAGAAAACCGCAGAACATCAAGGAGAAATATTGGGATGGCGAGATATTTGCTTATTTTTCGTTGGAGATAGTGAGCTTGGGAGGCCAGGTCCATTTTTTCGTAAGAGTTTTGAAAGATCTTAGGAAGGTGATGGAAGCCGTCATGCTTTCCTATTATCCGGACATGGACATAATGGAAGTCGAGGACTACGCTCCCGATCTTCCCGGGAATGCCAAGGAGCTGGAGAAAAGGAACATGGATATGTGGGGATCGGAGATGGTCTTGGCCAGGGAAGACGCTTATCCGATAAAAACCTACACTCGTTTCGAGAGCATGGCCGAAGAAAAACAATTCGACCCGATGTCCGGTTTTCTCGAGGTGATGGGCAAGCTCCAGGACGGCGAGTTCTTGGGCGTCCAGATACTCATAGAGCCGGCCGATCCGGACTGGAAAGACAAATATACGCCGCTCATCGATGAGCTGAAAAAGAAAAAAGCGGCCGGCAGCATAAAAGAAGGAGAGATGGCCGATTTTAGTTCGCTCATGCGATCGCCGGGTGAGACCGAGGTCCTGAAAGCGGTGGAAATGAATTTATCCAAGCCGGCGTTCTTGACGCTCGTGAGATTCATGTACGTGGCTCCCAAACCGATATTCTATAAAATGATAGTGAGAACGGGGCTCACGAGTGCCTTTAACCAGTTCAGCGCTTTGGATATGAATTCCTTCAAGACCAACAGCAAGGTCAACACGTCAGTAGACATATGGAAGCGCCCCGGGTTGTCCGTCATTTATGCGAAAACAAGACTGGCTGAGAAGATGTCAAGGATCCTTCACGACTACAAACTGAGGGAAATACCGCCCACGACCTCCATGGGTAACCTCATATCTTCTTACGCTTTTTCCAAAACCACCGCCACGAAAAGATTTATGATGAACGTCGAGGGAATAGCCACGCTCTTCCATATGCCGACCGCCTCGGTTTTGACGGCACCACACATAAAGAAGATGGAGTCGAGGAAGATAGGTCCGCCGGCGGGACTCGCCATCTTTGGAGAAGAAGGCGACATAGGAAAATACAAATAAATGCCAAGCTTTTTAACGAACATATACGTGTCTCTCGTGGGTTTTCACTGGCCCGTGATCTTGTACTGGAGCAGGATAGTTTTCACGGTCCTCGACGCGGTTTTAGTCGTCGCTTTCGTCGTGGTTTTCGCGAAGGCCCGGAAGTTCAGGCCGGTACTTATGCCGCGCCTTGACGTCTCCGGGGAGGCGAACCGGGCCGCCGAAAATTATTTCGACATCGAACGTTATAAAGAGGCTTGGAAGAAGATAAAAGAAAAGGCTTTCGAAGCTCCGCCTCATTCGCTCACTTGGGGAGTGGTCTCGGCTGACAATCTAGCCGACAACGCCCTGAAGGAAATGAAGTTGCCGGGCGAACACATGGCTGATAGACTCGAGAACCTCGAATTCGGCGATCGTAAAACTTTGGAAAATCTCTGGAGAGCCCATAAGATACGGAACGATTTGGTCCACACTCAGGATTTTGAGATATCAGGAGACGAGGCTAAAGAGCTTCTCGACGTCTATGAAACCTTCTTGAAAAAACTGGGAGCCTTGGAATGAACAAAAGATGATAAAAGATTCAAAAGAAACTAAGTTGAGGAGCGTTAAATACGCACCGCCGCCGCCGGAGTTGCCGGTGTACGGTTTCCTCGATCCGTCGAGGATAACCTATATAGGCCGGACCAACTATGTAGCCGCTTTAGAGGAAAAAAAATTCGTCTTTGGCATAAAAAGGAGCGATCGGCGCAATAATGTCTACATGGTCGGCAAGAGCGGCGTCGGCAAATCAAAGCTTTTGGAGCTCATGATACGCCAGGACATAGCTTATGGATACGGGGTCTGCTTGATAGACGAGAACGGGGATCTCATAAAATCCATACTCAACTTCATACCGGAAGAAAGAATCGGTGACGTGTGCTTGATAGATCCGTCGGATGCGGAGTTCCCGGTAGCCTTCAATCCTTTGTCCAAAATAGATCAGTTTTCAAAGCACCAATTGGCGCAAAGTTTCATAGAGATAATGGAGAAGCAATTCAGTCCCAATTGGACACCTAGGTTGGAGCATCTTTTCAGGTTCGTTTGCCTGGCTCTCCTGGATTATCCGGAAGCCACCATGGCAGACATGATACCGATACTCACGGACGAGGAATTCAGGAAGAAAATATCCAGTTTCATAAAGGACGAGATGGTAAAACGTTTCTGGTCAGAGGAATTCACCGGCTGGTCCGGCAAGTTCGAGGACGACGCCATAATACCGCTGATCAACAAGCTTTGGCAGTTCCTCTCTAATCCGATACTTGGCAACATCTTCAGCCAGAAGGACAACAAGATAGATATTTACGATCTCATAAAGGAGAACAAAATAGTTTTGGTGAGTCTCGCCAAGAGCCGGCTCGGGGAATCCAATGCCGGTTTCTTCGGTTCGGTCGTTGCGGCCAAGATAAAACAAGCCGGCATGATGAGGGCTTCGGCCGGCAAGGAACACAAGGAATTTTATCTTTATTTCGACGAGTTCCAGGATTTCATAACGGAAACGCTCCGGACGCTTGTGGCCGAATCGAGGAAATACGGTTTCCCGGTGACGCTGGTGCATCAGTATTTGGGACAATTGCCGCCGAACCTGCAGTCGGCCATTTTGGGCAACGTCGGCCATTTGATAGTCTTTCGAGTCGGCGGCGAAGACGCCGAGCGCCTGGAGACGGAAATGACGCCGGTTTTCAAAGCCAAGGACATGGTCAACCTGGCCACCCAGGAGTTTTACATAAAAACGACGATCGACGGCGAAGCCTACGATCCTTTCTCGGCCGAAGCGCTGAACGTACTTGCGACCGGCCAATCTTTCAGCGAAAGGATAGTCAAAGAATCGCGCGAGAAATATTCCATCAACCGGAAAACTTGATTGGCTCCGGGTTGGAACTATAATCAATATAATATGTCTAAAGAAGCCGGCAGCGGAAAAGCCTGGATAGTGGCCGTGAGCATGGGTTACGGCCATCAACGGACGGCTTATCCCTTAAGGCATTTGTCGCCCGACGGCAATTTCATAAACGCCAACGATTACGAGGGGATTCCCTTGAAAGATAAGGAGATTTGGGAGACGAGCCGACGATTCTACGAGTTCATATCCAAATTCAAGAGACTGCCCGTCATAGGCACGTTCGCCTTCTATGTCTATGATCGTTTTCAAAGGATACTGAGTTTTTACCCTAAAAGAGACCTTTCAAAGCCCAACTCCAACGTCAAGGAAATGGCCAATCTGATAAAAAAAGGTTGGGGAAAGGATCTCGTGGAACGTTTAAAAACCAAACCTCTGCCGCTCCTATCGACCTTTTTTATACCGGCTTTCATGGCCGAGGAGTTCGATTATAAACACGACGTCTACTGCGTGACGGCCGACGCCGACGTGGCCCGCGCTTGGGCGCCGTACCATCCCCAGAGATCAAAGGTGAAATACTGCGCCTCGACGCTCCGCGTGGCCGAGCGGTTGAGACTGTACGGCGTAAAAGGAGAGAACATCATCCTGACCGGTTACCCGTTGCCGAAGGAAAATATCGGTTCGGAGAAGGAGATGGAGATAGCGAAACACGACACCGCCGAGAGATTGGTCAAATTGGACCCCAACGGCACGTATCGGAAAGAATACGCGCCGATGATCGAGAAGTATCTGGGTAATTTGCCGCGGGAAGTAAGTCGGCCGCTTACCGTTCTGTTCTCGGTCGGCGGCGCGGGAGCGCAAAAAGAGCTGGGCATGAAGATAGTGAGAAGCTTGAAGAACGACATCCAATCGAAGAAGGTGAGGATCGTGCTCGGCGCCGGCATAAGGAGGGAAGTCAGCGATTATTTCGAAAAAGAATTGGATTCCATGAAACTCCTCGGCCACGTCGATGGCGGCATTCACATCCTGAAAGCGATAGACCTGACTGATTATTTCAGGATATTCAACGAAGCTTTGAGGACCACCGACATCCTGTGGACCAAGCCCAGCGAACTTTCTTTTTATTCGGCGCTCGGATTGCCGATAATAATAGCTCCGACCATAGGCTCGCAGGAAGAGTTCAACAGGCAGTGGCTTTTGAAGCTCGGAGCGGCCATGGATCAATACAACCCGGTCTACACGTCAGAATGGCTCATGGATTACTGGTCGGAAGGATGGTTCGCCGAAGCGGCCATGCACGGTTTCGTGGAGGGGGAGAAATTGGGCACGTATAAAATAGAGAAACTACTCTCAAGATGATCTGGTTCTACATAAGCCTGGGAGCTTATTTTTTTAACGCCATAGCTTCGTTGGTTTCAAAGATACTTCTCGAAGGCATGATACCGAACGCCGCTTCTTACGCTTTCGCGACCAGTATTTTCGGAGGTTTGGTCGTATTCCTCATGCCTTTCGGTTTTTTCGTGCCGAACCCCGGGATAATAGCGGCGGCGTTGATCTCAGGCGTCACTTTCACGTTCGCCCTCCTCATATTCTATTCGCTCTTGGACAGGGAAGAGGCCACAGAGATAGTGCCTCTTGTCGGGGGTTTGACGCCGGTCTTCGTCTTTGTTTTGGCCTGGATATTTTTGGGGGAAGTTTTCAAACTTAACCAGGTGGCCGGGTTTATATTCATAGTCCTCGGCGGGATGCTCATAGCTTACGAGGAATCGTGGAGGAACAAGAAGAAGATCAATTTCGGTTTCAGGATATTCATCCTGTCCGCGCTATCCGGCGTTTTATACGCCGTTTCCCAGGTCCTCGTAAAATTTGTCTATGACGGCGGTCCGTTCCTGAATGGTTTCATTTGGCGCGGGTTTGGAAGTATTTTAGGGGCTTTGGTGTTGATGGCCATACCGAGTATCAGGCGGAGCATAATGACGCCCATCCATAATCCGTCTGTCAGGGCCGGAGCCGTTTTTATCTTCGGCCAGGCCGCGGCGGTGCTTTCTTTCATTCTTGTCAACTACGCTTTTTCGCTGGGCCCGGTAGCCTTGGTGAACGCGGTCTCGGGGACCCAGTACTTATTCCTGTTCTTGTTTGTGCTACTCTTGTCCAAAAAATATTCTAAGATACTCAAAGAATCGATGAGCAGCAGGATCATTCAGGAAAAGATCTTGAGCGCGGTGCTCATAGTCGTCGGGATATTTCTTTTATTCGTCTGACGCGCGATGAAAAAAATTTTCAAAATACTGGGCTGCATCCTTTTCGCGATCCTCGTCGTATATTTGGCGAGTTTCACGTTAAGTTTTGGGGGATCGAAAAAGCCGGAGCTCGGTTTGTCGTTCAGCGAGTTCTACGCCAAGGAAGGGCTGGGATTGGATTGGAAAGCCGCTTACGAAGCGATATTGAACGAGTTGAAGCCCAAGAATCTCATACTTATGGCTTACTGGCAGTATCTGGAGCCGGAGAAAGGCAAGTTTGATTGGAGCGATTTGGACTGGGAATTGAGTTTGGCGGAAGAAAAACACGAGAGCGTCATACTCGTCGTCGGAGAGCGGGTACCCAGATGGCCGGAATGCCACATACCGGGGTGGGCCAAGAATCTGTACCAAAACGATTACGGCCAGTCGCTTTTGAGCTATTTGACGGCGGTGATCGACCATTACAAATCGTATTCGGCCATCAAATATTGGCAGGTCGAGAACGAGCCGTATTTGTCGTCGTTCGGCGTGTGTCCACCGTTCAACGAGAAATTGTTCGACGATGAGATATCGCTCGTTAGGAAGCTAGATCCGACGAGGCCGATCATGACGACCGACAGCGGCGAACTCGGCACATGGCTCGGCGCGTCGAAGCACGTGAATGTCCTCGGCAGCACTCTCTACCGCGTGGTCAGCGCTCCCGTGATTGGCGTGTTCCACTATTTCTTCATTCCGCCTGCTTTCTACGCGCTCAAAGCCGCCATAGTCAAGGAATTCACCGGCGTTTCGAAAGTCATCATATCGGAGCTTCAGGCCGAACCTTGGTCCCTGAACGGTGTGCCTTTGAGATATGAAAGCTTCGAGGCTCAGACGTCAGACTTCACCACGACCACGCTCATCGACAACTTCAAGTTCGCCGAAAGAACCGGCCTTCCCGAAATATATCTTTGGGGTTCGGAGTGGTGGTATTATAGGAAAATCAACGGCGACCCGAGTTTTTGGAATCTGGGGAAACAAATCATAAATCAATGACGGAGCAAAATAATTTCACGTTTCCGAAAGGGTTTTTCTGGGGAGCTTCGACTGCGGCGCACCAAGTCGAGGGTG
>CAYQPG010000010.1:0-15387 GCA_964419525.1 uncultured Candidatus Saccharibacteria bacterium
TGACCGATCTCAATCTTCCTTCCGGAGTGGACGTGGAACTTAAGATGGATTGATTTGACAGACGACCCGTTATTAGGTTAGAATGGGCTGAAGAGACGAGTAGCCAAAAAAACAACCGGGCGAAGTCTCGGTTGTTTTTTTGAAAGTGAAAAAAGCCATGAAAATCACAGGCATCAAACTTAAAATGTCACAAATCTGGAAAGGCGACCAATGCCTGGCTGTAACGCCGGTTAAGATCGGCGACAATGAAAAACTGGAAGAGATCAAAGAAGGAGAGAAGGTCAAGGTAAGCGGCAAAAGCAAGGGTCGCGGTTTTCAGGGCGTCGTAAAAAGATATGGGTTTGCCGGCGGACCGAAAAGCCATGGACAAAAAGATCGTTTGAGAGCTCCAGGTTCCATAGGGGCCACCGCTCCGCAGAGAGTCATAAAAGGAAGAAGGATGGCCGGTCATATGGGAGTGGAAAAGATCACCGTGAGGAACTTGGAAGTGGCCGGAATAAAGACCGAGGAAAGGACTATTTTCGTCAAAGGAGCCGTACCGGGTCCCGTCGGCGGAAAAATAGAGATACAAAAATGACAACCGAGATTTTCGACAAGACCAATAAGAAGACCGGCACCATCGACCTTCCCGACGGCATATTCAACGTAAAGTGGAACGCCGATCTAGTGCATCAAGCGTTTGTCGCTTTCACCGCCAATCAGAGAAAGCCCTGGGCTCACACCAAGGATAGATCGGAGGTCGCGGGCGGAGGAAAAAAACCGTGGAGACAGAAACATACCGGCCGTTCCAGGCACGGCAGTTCAAGGTCACCGCTCTGGATAGGCGGCGGAATAACCTTCGGTCCCAGGAACGACAAGGATTATTCAAAAAAGATAAACGCCAAGATGAAACGGCTTGCTTTGTTTTCGGTCCTCTCAAGAAAATTGAAAGACGGGGAATTCAAGATAATAGAGGATTTGAGCTTGGAAGTGCCGAAAACCAAGAAAGCATCCGAGGTGTTGAAAAATCTGCTGGATAAACCGAAAAGCGTTCTTATCGTGGCCGATTCCAAAAATAAGAACGCAGCTTTGGCTTTCAGGAACATTCCCAAGGTTAAAATGTCAACTCCCGGTTCTTTGAATATTTACGACTCGCTCCTTAACAAGGAGATATTCTTTGAAAAGAACGCCGTGGAAATTTTCGTAAAAAAATACGAAAAAGAAAATAAACAAAAATGAGCCTTATAAACTTGAAAAAACAAAAATCGGCTGAAAAAGCGGAGGTGAAGGGAGAAGACGCGAAAAAAGAAGTCAAGACCGAATCAAAGGCCAAAGCGGTTAAGCATCTCTCCAAAAACGTGCTCGTGAAACCGTGGGTAACCGAAAAGAGTACCGATCTTTCCAAGCAAAATAAATTCGTTTTTCTCGTCTCGGGCGACGCCACAAAACCGCTCGTCAAAGAAAATATAGCTGAAAGATACAACGTGAAGGCCTTGAAGGTTGATATCGTCAATACCAAAGGAAAGATGAAACATTTCATGAACAGGTCCAAAAGGAGGTCGCCTCTCAAAAAAGCCGTGATAACCCTCAAAAAGGGCGATACCATCGAGCTGCAATAACATGATAAAGAAACTTAAACCAAGAACGCCGAGCATGAGAAGCATGACTGTGGCCGACTACAGCTTGCTTTCCAACGTTAAAAGGCACAAGGCTCTTACGGAAGGGTTGAAAAATAACGCCGGCCGGAACAATCAAGGCAGGATCTCCGTCAGGCACCAGGGCGGCGGCAACAAGACCGTCTACAGGATAGTTGATTTTAAACAAGCCAAAATTGGCGTACCGGGAAAAGTGGAGACCATAGAGTACGATCCTTATCGCACGGCTTTCATAGCTTTGGTCGTCTATGCTGATGGCGACAGAAGATACATTCTTGCTCCCCACGGCATGAAAGTCGGAAATAAGATCATGACCGATCCCAATGCCCCGATAGAGAGCGGCATGCGCACTTTATTGAAAAGGATACCGATCGGCTCTTTCATCCATAACGTAGAGATACAGCCCGGGAAAGGAGGTCAATTCATAAGGTCAGCCGGCACTTCGGCTCAGATATTGGCGCATGAGGATGGCTACACCCATCTCAAGATGCCGTCCGGAGAAATAAGAAAAATAATGTGGGATTGCTACGCTTCGATTGGACAAATATCGAATCCAGAATATAATTTGATATCCGTAGGCAAGGCCGGACGATCAAGATGGCTGAACATAAGGCCCACTGTTAGAGGCACGGTCATGAATCCCAGGGATCACCCCTACGGAGGCGGCGAAGGTAAACAGCCGAGAGGCACCAGAAAGCCGAAGACGAAATGGGGCAAGATCACCGGCGGTCATAAAACCCGGAGGAAAAACAGATACTCCAATAAATTCGTGGTCAAAAGAAGAAAATAAAATGTTTAAACATCTAAACATTTAAATATTTCATATGTCACGCTCAACAAAAAAAGGTCCTTTCGTGGATCAAAAACTTTTAAAAAAAATTTCCAAGTCCAAGGCGGCTGATAGTCAGCCCATCAAGACCTGGTCCAGAGATTCGGAAATATCGCCGGAAATGGTCGGTTTCATTTTTCTCGTCCACAATGGCAAGGATTTCATAGAGGTCAGGGCCAGCGAGGACATGGTCGGCCACAGATTGGGCGAATTTTCTCCAACCAGGAAATTCATAAGGCACGGAGGCAAGATGCAGCGCGACATCGAGAAAGGAGGAACGGCACCGGCCGCAACCCCGGCACCGGCCGCCAAGAAATAGAAAAATATGACTACAAACGCAACCGAAATAAAGACGACGTTGAAATATCTTAGAATACCGGCCAGAAAGGTGCGTTTTGTCGCCGAATTGATAAAAGGTCTTCCGGTCGACGAGGCGGAAGCCAAACTAATGATGAACCCGAGAAGGCCGAAGGAATCTCTCATAAAACTTCTGAGATCGGCCGTAGCAAACGCCAAGAACAACAATAAAGCGGATGTCGGCAAGCTCTTCATAAAAAACATAAGGGTCGATCAGGGCCCTATGTTCAAAAGATGGACGACCAGATCAAGGGGCGGGATGTCGGAGATACAAAAAAAGACCAGTCACGTGACTCTGATTTTGGGCGTTTCCGAGAAAACGGTAGGCGGTAAATTCAACATCGCCAGGCCCAAAAAGGAAGAAAAAACCGAAAAGCCGAAGAAGGAAGAAAGGGAAAAAGAACCCAAACCCAAATCGGACGTCGTGAAGGAAATGAAAGAAACCAACGAAATGAAACCGGTCAAGGAACCAGGAACTTTCAAAAAAGTCTTCAGGAGGAAGGCGATCTAAAAGATATTTAAAGATTTAAAAATATGGCGCAAAAAATAAAACCAAATTCATATCGCTTAGGCGTGACCATTCCCTGGTCGTCCAGATGGTTTTTTAAAAAATCGTTGAGATTCTTCCTGGAAGAAGATCACTTGATGAGGGAAATAATAAAGAAAGAGATACTCGCGGCCGGCATCGTTGATATAGAGATAGAGAGAGCCGGAGATAACGCCCGGGTGAACATTAAAGCCGGCAAACCGGGACTCATCATAGGCCGCGGCGGCAAAGGTATCGAAGAATTGAAAAATAAAATAGTCAAAGCGGTAAAAAAACTCAGGAAAAAGAACAACATAAGCCAGACTTTCTTGCTCAATATAAATATAGAGGAATTGAAGCGTTTTGACGTTTCAGCCAAGATAACGGCCCAACAGATAGCTTCCGACATAGAGAAAAGACTCCGTTACAGGAGGGTGATGAAAAAGGCGCTGGAAAACGTGATGCAGAACAGGGGAGTTAAAGGAGCGAAGATAAAGATAGGCGGCAGGCTGGACGGGGCGGAAATATCAAGGAGCGATTTTTTGCTTAAAGGCAAAATGCCTCTTTCAAGCCTTCGATCAATCATAGACTACGGCGAGGCTACAGCTCACAATGCTTACGGCACAGTCGGGATAAAGGTCTGGATCTACAAAGGGGAGGTCTTCGACGAAGAGGAAAGGAAATAACCAAACCATGTTCTTACAGCCTAAAAAACAAAAACACAGGAAACAGCAAAAAGGCAGGTCCAAAAAAAGAATGAAGGAAACAAGGGGCCTTTACTTGAGCTTTGGAGCTTTCGGCTTGCAAGCCAGGGAATCGGCCTGGATAACCGCCGCCCAAATAGAAGCGGCCAGAAAATCATTGGCGCACGCTTTGAAAAAAGGCGGAAAGAGCTGGATAAGGATCTTCCCGGACAAACCGATAACCAAACTTCCGCCCGAAGTCACGCTGGGAGGCGGAAAGGGCAACGTCGACCATTTCGTGGCACCAGTGAAACCCGGCAGAATACTGCTCGAACTGGACGGAATACCGAAAGCGGCGGCTCATGAGGCGCTCCGCATAGCCGGACACAAACTTCCCGTAAAAACCAAGATAATCGACAAGGAATAAAATGGCCAAGAAAGAAAAAGAAAATTTAATGACGAAGCCGGTCGCCGAGCTGGAAAAAGAGCTGAACGAACAAAAAGAAAAGCTCGTCGATTTGAAATTTAACCTTTCAGCTGGTAAAGTAAAGAACATCAAAGAAGTCAAAAAAGTGAAGCTAAAGATAGCTCAGCTTTTAACGGCGTTAAACATCAGACCAAAATAACATGAGAAAATTACAAGGAACAGTGGTTTCGGACAAAATGCAAAAAACGAGGATAGTCACCATTGACAGGCTGAAGAAGCATCCGCGCTATAAAAAGTTTTATCACGTCACGGAGCGTTTCAAGGCTCATGACGAGAACAACGAATACAAGACCGGCGATAAAGTGGTGATACAAGAAGTAAGGCCCTTAAGCAAGGATAAAAGATGGATGATAGTGGAAAAGATATAAACTCATGATACAAGAACGTTCAATATTAAAAGTTGCGGATAACTCCGGCGCAAAAATAGTGCGCTGTTTTAGAGTTTTGGGAGGCAGCAAGAGGAGATATGCACGCATAGGCGACGTGGTGATGGCCTCCGTCAGGGTCGCTGAACCCAGGAAACAGATAAAAAAGAAGGACGTGGTGAGCGTCTTGGTTGTAAGGCAAAAGGACGCTTACCGCCGGAAGGACGGTTCTTACGTGAGATTCAGCGATAATGCCGTGGTCATAATAGACAAGGATAAAAAAGAACCCAAGGCCACGAGGATCTTCGGTCCGATACCGAGAGAAATAAAAGAAAGGGGCTATGACACCATATCGTCATTGGCCGAAGAATTGGTCTAAAAACATGAGGATCAAAAAAGGAGACACGGTAAAAATATTGAGCGGCAAGGACAGCGGCAAGAGCGGCAAAGTGGTTAAGGTTTTGATAAAGAACGATAAAATCATTGTCGAAGGTCTTAACTTGTATAAGAAGCACGTCCGCCCGAAGACGGAAAACGAGAAGGGCGAAATAATCCAAGTTCCAAGACCGATCAATTCTTCGAATGTCCTCGTGATCTGCTCGTCCTGTCATAAGCCGACGAAGATAGGATCGAGAATCACGGCGGACGGCAAGAAAGAAAGATTCTGCAGGAAATGCAAAGCCACGCTATAAAAACATGGAAGACATAACCAAACAAATAGAAAAAGTTGTCGTCGGAAGCGGTCTCGGAAGGCTTAGCGCCCAGGATCATTTCGAGGATAAGACCCTCCCCGAGATAGAGGATGAAATGGCCAAGATAACCGGCCAAAAACCGTCCCGCCGGCCGGCCAGGCTTTCCGTAGCCGGATTTAAGATAAGAGCCGGTCAGATAATAGGCTTGAAAGTCACCTTGAGGGGCAAAAGAATGGAGGATTTTTTGAATAAGGTCATAAATTTGGCTTTGCCGCGCGTGAAAGATTTCCGGGGACTGAACGTTAAAAACGTCGATCCCAACGGTAACCTGAACATCGGCTTCAAAGATCAGGCCGTTTTCCCCGAAATAGACCTTGAAAAAGTTAAGACGAGTTTTGGAATACAGGTCACCGTCGTTCCCAAGATGAAGAATAGGGAGACGGCAATTGATTTATATCGTCGTCTTGGGGTACCATTGAAGAAATAATATGGCAAAAACGTCTACATTCGCACGATCCAAGAAAAAACCCAAATACACGACGAGGGCCGTCAGTCGCTGTTTTCGTTGCGGCCGAAAAAGGGGTTACATGAGCGATTTCAACCTTTGCCGCATCTGTTTCAGGGAATTGGCGAGTCGTGGCGAAATACCAGGCGTCAAGAAAGCCAGCTGGTAAATGGAGTATTAAAACGTTTAAACATCTTTTATGTACATAGATCTGATAATAAAAATAAAGAACGCCCAAAAGGCCAGGAAAGAAACGATGAAAACGCGTTATTCAAAGATGGATAAGGCCGTCATCGACATTCTGGAGAAAAAAGGGTTCATAAAGAACTCGGAGGTTAAAGGCAAGGGATACAAGAAATACATCGAAGCTGACCTGACCGGAAAGAGGAACATAAAAGGCGTAAAAATCCTGAGTAAGCCGTCGGTGAAGGAATACATCGGCTACCGCGACATAAAGAGCGTAAGGAGCGGATTCGGGGTATTAGTGCTTTCGACTCCCCAAGGAGTGATGACGGGAAATGAAGCCAAGAAATCCGGCGTCGGCGGACAGTTATTGTTCGAAATTTGGTAAATTAGATATTCACGCATTTAATCATTAAAATTCATCACATGTCAAAAATAGGAAAACAACCAATTGAAATACCGGATGGCGTGAACGTCACTGTCACCGAATCTGATGTCACGGTCAAAGGACCCAAGGGGGAACTCAAGATACCGATCCTGGACAAAGTCAAGGTGAAACAGGACGGCAAGATGTTGATCTTCTCCATCGCCTCTAACATGAAACAAGCCAAGAGCAACTGGGGAACCCAGAGGGCTCTGGTGCAGAATGCCGTAAAAGGAGTCGTGTCCGGGTTTGAAAAGACCCTGATAATCGAAGGCGTCGGATACCGCGTGACCAAAGAAGGGGAGAGCCTTAATTTGAACTTGGGTTTTTCCCATTCAGTGAAATACGCGCCTCCTCAGGGCATAACATTCGAAGTCGAAAAGAACTCGACGCTGAAAGTTAAAGGCATAGATAAAGGTTTAGTGGGCAAGGTAGCCGCCGATATAAGGCAACTCAAGAAGCCTGAGCCTTATAAAGGCAAGGGTTTCAGGTACAGCGACGAAATCATAAGAAGGAAGACGGGAAAGAAAGCGGCCGGAGCCACTACTGCCAGTTAAAAATATGAGAAAAGAAAGAGAATTCAACAAAAGAATAGCGCGGCGCGCCAGACGGACAAGGGCAAAGCTCAGAAATACAAGCGATAAGCCCAGGCTTTCCGTTTTCAGGAGCAATAACAACATTCATGCCCAAATAATAGACGATCTCCACGGCAAGACATTGGCCGGGGCGTCGTCGCTCGAGATAAAAGGCAACGCCAAAGAAAACAAAACCAAACTGGCCGAAAAAGTCGGTGAAAACCTCGCCAAGAAAGCGCTCGAGGCGGGCGTGAAAGAGGTCGTCTTCGACAAGGGCAGGTACCGATATCACGGTCGCATCAAAGCTTTGGCCGACGGAGCCAGAAAGGGAGGATTGTCATTTTAACAAACTATGAATCCACATTTGCACATAAAACCTAAGAAGAGCGAATATCAGGAAAAGGTCCTCGAAATAAAAAGGGTCACCAGGGTCATGGCTGGCGGAAAAAGGATGAGTTTCAGAGCCACCCTTATACTTGGAGACAAAAAAGGGAAAGTCGGTTTGGGAATAGGCAAGGGATTGGACGTCGCCGCGGCCGTCGAAAAGGCCAAGAGGCAAGCCCAAAAGAACTTAATTTCGGTGAACCTCAAGGACAAAAGAACCATACCTCACGAAATCGATGAGAAATACAGCGCCGCGAGGATCAGACTGAAACCGGCGAAACTTAATCACGGCTTGATAGCCGGCGGACCAGTGAGGGCAGTCCTGGAATTGGTAGGCGTCAAGGACATTTCCGCCAAAATTCTCGGCCGGACAACCAATAAACTCACCAATGCCATGGCCACGATAAAGGCTTTGGAGAAGCTGGAAAAAATGGAAGAAAAAATCGAGGAAACGGAAACTAAATAGAAAAACATGCAGATACACGAATTAAAATCTGATCATAAGCACAAATCTCCGAAAAGAGTTGGCCGCGGAGGCAAACGCGGAACCACTTCCGGCAAGGGCCAGAAAGGACAAAAATCCAGGGCGGGTCACAGGATAAGACCGGCTGAGAGGGACATGATACAGCAATTGCCCAAACTCAAAGGCGTCAAAAATAAAATTTCGAAGGAATTTGGAACGATCGTGATAAAAACCAGCCAGCTTGAAAGATTCGCCGAGAACAACAAGATAACGACGGACATTCTCATTAAAAAGGGTATAATAAAGAACAAGAGACAGCCGGTAAAAGTTCTTTATGATAAAGACCCGAAAGCTTCGTTTTCCCTGGAATCCATAAAGATTTCCGGAAAAGCCAAGGACGCCGTGACGAAGGCCGGAGGCAAGGTTATCTAGCCATATGAAAAAATTCTTGCAGCTTTTTAAAACACCTGACTTGAGGAAAAAGGTCTTAAGCGTCCTCTTCCTTCTGTTCGTCTTCAGGCTGATGGCGTCCATTCCGATTCCCGGCATAGACGCGGCTAAACTCCAGCAATTTTTGTCTTCGAACCAGCTCTTCGGCTTTTTGAACATTTTCTCCGGCGGCGGCATATCCAACCTTTCCATAATGATGTTGGGCGTCGGCCCGTACATAACGGCCACGATCATAATGCAGCTTTTGACGATAGTTTTCCCTCAACTCAAAAAAATCTACTACGAAGAGGGGGCTCAGGGGCAGGCCAAGTTCAATAGAATCTCGAGATACATAACCGTCCCCTTGGCTGCTCTTCAGGGATACGGCTTCCTAAATCTTTTGATGTCGCAGAAGGTCCTGGGACCGCTTCCTTTGCCGGAACTTATCGCCAATGTCTTGGTTATAACGGCCGGTAGCGTGTTCCTGATGTGGATAGGAGAGCTCATATCGGAATACAAATTGGGCAACGGCGTATCGCTCATCATCTTCGCCGGCATCATAAGCGGCTTGCCTCAGCAAATAGGGGCCATGTTCTTCAATTACAATCCGGCCATGCTGCCGACTTACATCGCCTTCGTCGTTTTGGCCTTGATAGTCATAGCCTGCGTCACTTTCATAAACGAAAGTGAAAGAAAAATACCCGTGTCTTACGCCAAGCAGGTCAGAGGAATGAAAATGTACGGCGGCGTTTCCACTTATTTGCCTCTTAAAGTGAACCAGGCCATGTTCTTCAATTACAATCCGGCCATGCTGCCGACTTACATCGCCTTCGTCGTTTTGGCCTTGATAGTCATAGCCTGCGTCACTTTCATAAACGAAAGTGAAAGAAAAATACCCGTGTCTTACGCCAAGCAGGTCAGAGGAATGAAAATGTACGGCGGCGTTTCCACTTATTTGCCTCTTAAAGTGAACCAGGCCGGCGTCATACCCATAATATTCGCCATTTCTTTGCTCTTGTTCCCGCAATTCTTCGCTCAAGCGGTTTCGATAATATCACCGAGCTTATCGCTGTCGCTCAGCCAATGGGCCAGCGGCTTCTTCAATAACATACCGGTCTACAGCTTGGTGTATTTCTTTCTCGTGGTCCTTTTCACGTACTTCTACACGGCCATAACGTTCGATCCCGAAGAAATATCCAGGAACCTCCAAAAGAGCGGCGGATTCATCCCGGGCATAAGGCCGGGTGAGGCGACTGCTCAAACAATAACGAGGATAATACACAGGATAACGCTCTGGGGAGCGCTCTTTCTCGGCGTCGTGGCCATATTGCCCAACATAACGCAGATAGTGACCGGCATAACGTCCCTCACCATAGGCGGCACCGCGCTTCTTATCGTCGTCGCCGTGGCCCTGGAAGTGATGAAACAGATAGAATCCCAGCTCACCGTCAGGGAATACGAGGGAATAATGTAATGGACAGAAAAGTCGTTATACTCTATGGTCCGCCCGGATCTGGGAAAGGAACCCAAGCCGAGCTTTTGTCCCGTCGCTACGATTTCGTCAATTTCGACACCGGAAGATATTTGGAAAATCTTTTCAAATCCAAAGAAGCCCTCAAGGATCCCAAAATAAAGCATCAAAAATTCCTTTTCGACACCGGCAAACTCACTGAATCCGAATGGATACTGGGCCGAGTGAAGAATGAAACTAAAAAACTCTTTTCCATAGGCGCCAATATAATATTGAGCGGTTCGCCGCGAACGATGTATGAAGCTTTCGGCGACAGAGAGACCGCGGGTCTCATGAAATCGCTCGAGAGAATGTACGGCAAGAAAAACATCCACATCATCTACATCGACGTCCCGGCTTCGGCCTCGATAAAAAGGAATAGCGCGAGAAGGATCTGCTCCGTTTGCGGACTGCAGGTATTGGCCAAAGCCAAACGGCCGAGGTGTCAACTTTGCGACGGAGCGACCACTAAAAGAACTCTCGACAAGCCGGAGATAATAAAGGTCCGCTTGCGGGAATTCAAGGAAAGAACATTCCCGATACTGTCCAAGATGAAAAAGGATAAATACAACTTAAAAGAGATCGATGGCCGGCCGGCTCCCTATAAAGTTCACGAAAAGATCGCCGCGATCCTCAAACTCAACAAATAAAATGATCCTCCTGAAAAAAAACAAGGACGTGGAGGGCTTGAGGAAATCCGGTAAAATCCTCGTGACCGTGCTCCTCGCGTTGAAAGAAATGTCCAAGGAAGGAGTAAGCTTGATGGACCTGGAAAACAAGGCCCGCGAGATGCTGAAGGAAGCGGGCGCTTCCGCGGCTTTCCTGAATTACAAGCCGGAGGGAGCGAAAAAGCCGTATCCGGCGGTTCTTTGCACTTCGGTGAACGATCAGATAGTCCACGGCATGCCTAGTGACCGCACATTGGACAGTGGCGACATATTGAAGATAGATTTCGGTGTCATTTTCGACGGCTACATAACCGACGCCGCCCTGACCGTAGGAATAGGCAAGATAAGCGAGAAGGCGGCATTGCTCATAAAGACCACGGAGGAGGCCCTAAATGCCGGTTTAGAGGCCGCTAAAGCGCCGAATGCCCGTTTAGGAGACATAGGCTGGGCGATCGAGAATACGGCTGAAAAGGAGGGTTTTAGCATTGTGGAGGGCCTCACTGGACACGGCGTCGGGTTTAAACTCCACGAAGATCCGATCGTCTATAATTATGGCAACAAAGGGGATGGTATGCTTTTGAAAAAAGGGTTGGTTCTGGCCATTGAACCGATGCTCTCGGCCGGTTCTCCCCAGTCGATTCAGGCTAAGGATGACAGTTTTTATACCAAGGACGGTTCGCTATCGGCTCATTTCGAAAAGACGATCGCCGTCACCGACAACGGCATAGAAGTTCTGACCACCTTCTAACCTTGCTCGCCAGATATCCTTCCTCAGGCTGTCTCCGGGGCGACCTGCCTGCGCCATGCCTGCGCATGCAGGAGGCAGGCGCCCAAGTCTTAGCCCTCTTCCTCTTCCTCGCTGTTGCCGGGTTTTTTCCAGCTGGACCAGTCGCAATCCGGATATCTTGAGCAGCCGTAGAATATTCTCCCTTTCTTCGTCTTTTTCAATCTTATTTCTCCCTCGCTGCATTTGGGGCAAGGGCCGAATTTTTCACTCGGCTTCACTATGGACTTTGTGTTTTTGCATTCCGGGAAACCGCTACAAGCCAGAAATTTGCCGAATCGCCCCATCTTTATGACCATGGGGCGACCGCATTTGTCGCATTTCTCGTCCGTCATTTGAGGGGTGAGCGATTCTTCTTTCTTGACGCTTTCGTATTTTTCCTTGAGCCCCTTCGAAAACGGTCCGTAGAAATCTTCGAGTATCTTTCTCCAATTTTCTTTTCCTTCGGCTACCTTGTCCAAACTCTCTTCCATTTTGGCCGTGAATTGTATGTCCACGATCTCCGGAAAATTCTCCGTCAGGACTTTATTGACCATTTCACCCGTCTCGGTCGGCTCAAAACGCCTGTCTTTATTCTTGACGACGTAGTTCCTGTTCTGAATGACGGATATTATTGGAGCGTAAGTCGAGGGACGGCCAATGCCGTAGGCCTCCAGGATTTTTATGAGGCTCGCTTCATTATAGCGGGCCGGAGGTTCCGTGAAGTGTTCCTGCGGCTCAAGTTTCACGAGCGACAGTTCGTCGCCGGATTCGAGTTTAGGCAGCAGCTTTTCTTCGAAATCCTGGGGCCAAACCCTGAGAAAACCGTCGAACTTCAGCGATATGCCGTTGGACTTGAATGTGAAATTGCCGGCCGTGATTTCGACACTCGTGGTGTCGAAAAGAGCCTCCGGCATCTGGGAAGCCATGAATCTTCGCCAAATGAGATCGTACAATTTCTTTTCTTTGGCATCCTCGAGATTTATTTTTTCCGGCGAGACCATGGGGTTGGTCGGACGTATGGCTTCATGCGCCTCCTGCGCCAATTTTGATTTGTTTTTGAACGCCCTCGGGGCTCCGATCAGATAATTGTCTCCGAATTCATCCTTTATGAATTTCCTGCCGGCGGCTATGGACTCGGCCGAGAGATTCAACGAATCGGTCCTCATATAGGTGATGAGTCCGTTTTCGTAGAGACGCTGGGCCAGCATCATCGTCTGTCTGGCGCTGAATCTCAACCGGTGGTTGGCTTCTTGTTGCATCGTGCTGGTCGTGAAAGGCGGAAGAGGATTTCTCCTGTATTCTTTCCGGGAAACCTGGGAAACTATGAACTTGGATGTTTTGAGGTCAGAAATTATTCCATCGATCTCTTCCTTGCTGCCTACGCCGGGCTTAGGTGCCGGTTTTCCGCCGATCTTATAAAGGAACGATTTGAATTCCTTTCCGGGCGTCCCTCTCAGGATGGCGTCCAAAGACCAATAAGCCTCCGGCTTGAACTTTCTTATCTCCTCTTCGCGTTCAACCACGAGTCTCAAGGCCACCGATTGGACGCGGCCGGCGGAAAGACCCCTGAATATTTTCTTCCAGAGAAACGGCGAGAGTTCGTAGCCGACCAACCGGTCCAGGATGCGCCTGGCTTGCTGAGCATCAACCAAATTCATGTCTATGACGCGAGGCTTCTTTACGGCTTCCTTTAGGGCTTCTTCGGTTATTTCATGGAAAACTATTCGTTCTGCTTTCTTATCGTCCAACCCTAGAACCTGCGACAAATGCCAAGCAATGGCCTCTCCTTCACGGTCCTCGTCGGTAGCGAGTATGACGCCGTCGGCCTTGGCGGCCAGCTTTTTGAGGGCCGTGGCGGTCTTTTTGGACTTCACGGGTATTATGTAATGCGGCTCGAAATCGTGATCGACGTCGATGCCTAATTTGCTTTTTGGGAGATCCCGTATGTGCCCGTAAGACGATTCTATTTTAAAGTCGCTTCCTAAGAACTTAGAGATCGTTTTGGCTTTTGTCGGTGACTCAACTATTACTAATTTCATGTTTTATTTTGAATTTTCCCTCGATTTCCACGACAATCCCTCTCAATGCGAGGAAGGTCAGCTTCTGATTTATTATATGAGTTTCAAGATGTGTCATTTCGGATAATTTGTCAATGTCGAGAGGCAAACCGGCCTCTTCCAGGGAAGACACGATGATTTTTTCTTCGTCGTCGAAATCGGTTTTGTCCCTGACGCTTTTTCCGATCCTTAAACCGTAGTTCTCGGCCGTGTTTTCCAGATCATCCAATATCTGTCCCGCGTTCGCCGCAAGCCGGGCGCCGTTCCGTATTAAGAGGTGCGATCCTTCGTAGTTTTTATTCCTGGCTTCGCCGGGAACGACAAAAACGTCCCTGCCTTCTTCAGCGGCGAGCCTGGCGGTCACGAGCGAGCCGGAACGCCGCGGCGCTTCGATGACGATCGTCGCGATGCCGAGTCCGGCTACTATCCTGTTTCGCTCGAGAAACTTATATGGCAGGGGGGGTTCACCGGCTTGGTATTCCGACATAACACAACCCCCGGACTTCAATATCTCCAAAGCCAGCCTTTCGTTCGTTGCCGGATAAACGGCATCAAGGCCATTCGCCAGGACGGCTATCGTGCGGCCGCTCGACGCCTCCAATGCTCCGGCGTGGGAAGCGGCGTCTATCCCGAGTGCCAAACCGCTCACCACGGCAATACCGCTCCCGGCAAGTTCCCTGGCCATCGTCCTCGCGACTATCTTTCCTTCCTCGGTTGCCTTTCTGGTGCCCACCATGGCCACCAGGGCTTCATCGCTCTTCGGTAAAACGCCCCTGTAAAATATCGTCTTGGGCGGATTATTGGTTTCTTTAAGAAGAAGGGGATAATGATCGTCTTCCAAGGAAACTGATTTGATCTCCGGGTCGGTCATTTATTTAGCCAACTCTTTGATGTTATAATGGAAATTAATAATGGATCAGTTCAAAAAACGCTTAATAAACGAACTAGTCATATCTCTAGTAATTATAATAGCACTTATCGGGGGGATTCTGTTCTTCAACGGGAACATAAATTCTTACGCCGTGAACATAGCCTCGGCCAGAAACCAGCTTTCCAGGCTGTCGTCGAGCATTCTGGAACTTTCCAGGCTCCAATCGCAATATGATCAAGTCTCAGGATATATTGATACTCTGGGCAGCATCGTCCCATCGTACTATAATCTGATAAATTTGAATAAGGACCTGCAATCTATGGCTGCCAGCGACAACCTGAGTTATTCCTTCTCCTTTGCCGGGGAGAATCCCAAGACCAACAACGGTTTCGGTTCGGTGAATTTCAATCTCTCCGTAGGTTCGTCGAAATTGAGCAACATCCTGTCGTTTCTCAATTCACTGCAACATTTCAAGTATCTGACAGCCATAGACGGGGTTTCCTTCGGTTCCGACGGGGACAATGGCACGCTTACGATGTCGGTCAAAGGCAGGGTTTTCTATAAATAAAACGATGGAAAGATTCAAAAACGCCAAATCCTCTAGGCAAAGCATTTTCATCATGCTCGCCATCGTCATGATCATTATAGTCATGTCATTGGTCGCCTACTTCATAGTCTCGCTGGGGAACGGGATCAATGCCACTCTGAAACTGCCTCCCCGGGTGCAAGACAACACGCAATTTGACATTCAGGCCTTCCAAAAATTAAACTTAACGCAGTAAACCAACAATAGGCATGTAGTTCAGTGGGTTGAAAGCAAACGATTTTGCTTTCAACGGGCGGATACCTATGTTAATTTATAGATAGTACCTTCGCCCTGGAAGAACGCTGCCTGACCCCGCACTAAAAATTGCGCGCGTAGTTCAGTGGTAGAACGCTGTCCTGATAAGACAGAGGTCGAAGGTTCGATTCCTTCCGC